>NZ_JAHGAH010000005.1:0-88717 GCF_030248475.1 Vibrio sp. D173a | reverse complement strand
CATGGGGCGCATACTGTCATTAAACTGATCAAGGTTTGCCCAGCAGTAAAACGAATGTGCGCAGATAGTTGTTTTTTAGCATCCGTTGGCTAGGGTTCATCAATAGAAGGGTAATCTAAATTCGAATTACCCTTCAGTTTGAAGACTATGCTGGCTTATTCAGCATGAGGTTTCAATTCAACGTTTCTGTATCTAAAACGATTTGTTGGGATAAATTCTTTCCTCTGCATCAAGTTGACGATTTTGACACTCTCATTGTGCTTTAAATACTTGTAAGTGAAGTATCGAGCCACTTTATCCTCATGCGTTGATAAAATTACCTGTCTATCCTTAAAGTCATTTCTCAGAACCTCGACTAGGGACGACATGTTAATGTCATCCATAGTTTGCACAGGATCATCTATCAGTACACTAGAAAACCGAGAAGAGTATACTTTGTGCAAAGCTAATGTTAGAGATATTACTATTGCCGAGATCTGTCCAGAGCTCATTGTATTTAGAATATCATGGTCACTTTCCCAGTTAGACACCAACCGGACATTTTTAAGCTCTTCATTGCCTGTAGGATCTTTTATGAATATCCCATGCCCTAGTCCTGCTTGGTGAGATTGAAGAATCTTTCCTGAGTAGATATAGAATGGAATCTCAATTTCTGTTATTAGCTTTTTTCTGTACTGTTTAATTTTAGCCTTGACGACCCCTACAAGATCATTCACTTCAGCCTCTGCTTTATCGAGTAAAGCTTTAGTACTTATTAACTTAGCGAGTTTTTCTGCTACTTCTTTCAGTGAGCTAAAGTATAGTCCTTTAATATATCTTTTTTTACTCTCCAATTGTTCTTCTTTTATCTCAGCGGTTCGAGCCTGCTTAGACTGAAAATAGTCAACATATATACGGTCGAAAACTCCGTTCACATTCGATTCGTAATAACCTTCTGGGGCAGTGCCAACAACCGAACGGATACGTTCAGATAAAAGGCTAGAAGCTTCCCCTATATAATTGCTACCGCCTGATACAGGGAAAGAAGACGCCAATAGATCATCAAACTGTATACCTTCTTTCAGAAGCCATTCTCGCAGATTATTGAATCTACTCTCCAAGTTGCGCGCTTTTGATAACGCGAGTAGCTCCTCCTGAGACGGAGAAGGGTTTTGCTCGATGTAATCAGAACACTTTTGAACTAAAGGTAGAACGAACTTAGAATTAAATTCTTCTCTCGCCTTGATTAGAGCTTTGTCTTGCCCAGTCAACTCTTGTTTAAGTAAGTCACCATGTTTGGCAATAGCATCACTGAGAGCTGTGTGGCTCTTATAGTCATGGCCACATAACATGCAAGCAGATTCCTCAGGCACGTTACCTAAACCACTTTGCATAGCTATATGATGGGTAACTAGTTCAGAGTATATCGAGTTCAAGCCAACAGATTTTTTCTCCAACTTGATCAGTTCATCGAGCTGATACTTGAAAGTTTCAATATCTTTAAATTCTAACAGTTCTAGAATGTCATTAATATTTTCATTTACTGCTATCTTTTCTAAACTATTCGAGTCCAGTTCAAGTAGAAAATTCCTAATTATACCGTTCTCATTTGATTTTTTAACATACCTATCATACTTATTAATGCTATTCACATACCCAATATACAGTTGGATAACTTCTTTTTGTGCTATAGCGTTTTCAAATCGTAGATTGCGAAAGAAGAAGTTCTTATGTGTTAAGAAATCTTTAAGATATTCGATTTCCTTAAGAGCATTGTTTAACTTTTCTTCATTTAGGTCTGGAATATTTTCAGCATCCCAAAATGCGAAGTCTTTGCTCTCCTGAAGCCAAGGTAAAATAAAAAAGTGAGCTTCCAAACCTTCAGTTTGTGCACTAGTTTCCGCATCAATGTTGTAACGTGTTTTAAGTTGTTCAATTTGAGCGGATTTTTTTCGCTTCCGAGCTGTTATTTTTCCTAATATTTCGACTAATTTCTTTAGTTTTTCATCGGCATCACGCGTGTTACCAAACAGTTGAGCAAGTTCTTCTGCTCGTTGCGTTTCGTTCTTTGATTTGAGGAACCTTGAAGTCTCTTCTTGTTGAACGTAGTGAAAGAGTAAAAAATCACGTTTAAAGTCACTACTTTGAAAATATGTATCTAGTTGATTCTGATTAGAAGGAATAAAAACGCCATCAACAACTTCATATATATCCCATAACTCTTGAAATCTAGAAATCTTCTTTGCACTATTTGGTATAGTTCGTTTTAGTTGTCTGATAAAAGTTCTGGTACTCCCGTCATTATCACTAAACTCTAGTTCAATCTTTACATTATCTCGGCCTTGATGAGCAACAACAATGTCTGAAGGGTTCTGACGCCCCTCAAGTGATATAAGACGTGTTAAGTTTCCAGTCAACCCGAGTTCAATACCATCGAATACCGAGGTCTTGCCGTAACCATTAGGACCATCGAGCAATATGAGGCGTTGATCTGCAAAGTTAATGGTATAGGGATCTTCTCCAAATATTTTGAAATTAGTGAAAGTAACTTTACTAAGTTTAATCACGAGCTTACCCCCATATACCTTCAACTTTTGCTTCTATGTTGTCTTCTTCCCATAACTCGGAATTTTCCGTTAGGTTCTTATATATACTTAACTGGCTAGATGAAAGTGATAGTTCTATATCATCAATTAAGTTAGCCAATTATTGCTGTTGTGGTATGTAGCTAATAAAAGGTAGCTTTAAGATTGATTTTAATAGTAACGAATAATAGTTCTTCTGCTCTTTGTTGTTGTTTTTGAATTGTAAGAAGCTCATTCCATAATTTTCATTTATGACACTATTAATTAATTCTTCATTCAAAGAACTTAACTGATTTCTATCTATGTAGTCCTGAAGATCTATTAGTTCATCCTCTGTATAAGTGATAACATTCTTTTTAAAGTTGTATTGGTCTTCTTCTATCATTAGGATGGTGGTCCTGTTTACTTGATCTTCTTTATGGCAAAGAATAAGGGTGCAGTTCTTCTCAAACTCTTGCCCTACAAAACCACTTATGATGATTTGGTCAAACCAATCCTGTATATGGTGTTCAAGAAACTGTTTTGCAGCCTCATTAGATTGCTCATGAAGTTTGACTACTAGAAAGTACTCTTGTCGATGGTTATCCACGCAAGGTTTAAACAGATTTAGTGTCGCCAACTCTTGATGTAGAGGTATTTCAGTCTCCTGATACCCATTACTATTGAGGATAATATTTATTATTTTATTCATGAGCTTAGTGCAACCTTTGCGTTTGATATTGGTACTAAAGATATATTACTTAACATATCATCCCTCTTCGAACGAGGGTCCTCATAATCTCCTATTGGAGCTTCAGTATGGGTTATTGATTTAGGTGAAAATAAATGAATGTTAGAACCATCATAAATAATATTCTCGACTTCAAATAGAAATTCCCACATATTACTATTCAGTATTATTTTCTTTTCAATATGAGTAAGTGGGATCCCATTCATTATTGTGCTGGGGATAAACCTTTTAATTGGTAAAGAAGTCGTTTCATACGTAATTTGGCACTTTTCTTTTACATTGGATATGCACTTGTAATCCAACTCATGGAGTATTTTAATTAATACAAATCGAATGCCATTCTCATCAACTTTTAACGCGTTTTTGGTACTGTTTAATTCCTGTAGGTTTATGTGAGGGCAGAAGTGTCTATAGTAACTCCACAACTCTAATGGTTCTAAATTTAACAAGATGTTTTTGGCTTCTTTTAAGTTACATTTATCATCTACTTCTTCATAGGAGTCAGGATCGTTGATGTATTCGTCAAGTAAATGGGCAAACTGTTCTTTGAAAACACATGATAAGTAATGGAGCCCAATATCTTCGTGATCTTGAATAGCAGCCTCAATGATTTCAACGAAGCTTATAGATATCTTATCAGTCCCTTGCTTGGATTTATGTCTATCAATTATATGCTTGTCTATCATCCCCAAAAAGTAATGCAATGTTTGTTCAACACGTTGTTGAGTATTTATTAGGTTCCTTGATGATAGTAATTTCGATATTTCAGATTTGATTTTTTCATTGATAGAATTGAGGTCACAAAAGCTATTGCCGTCATCGTAAACATAAGCCTCTAAACGTGAAATCGCATCGTTTTGGTTTAGAACTATGTCAGTTAACATAGAACATATATCTGTTGCCGAGTCACTAGGAAATGCTGATCTAATGATTGCTGCGGGCTTTGGTTTGTTAGGAGCGTCTGATATAGCCTTTTCAATGATAGTGTTGCCGACTTTAGGGTTTGCCCCTCTATATTGGTCTATTATCGATTGAATATCATCTCTCAACGAGTCGATTATACAAGTAAAACTTGCTTTCGGATTAATCTGCTTCCAAGTATGGATCTTCCCCAACACATTTGGGTTTTTTGATAGTTCTAAAGTAATCTCCAGCAGGGCATCCGAATATTTGCTGTATGAGGAGGTGTTGTAGGCTTTCACTTGATGAAAAGAAACAAAAGTACCATTGTCACGTACCTCAAAGTCCTCATTGTCTTCTAACACCAAGCTCAGCTTTGATAAATCAGTTTGTACTGGTAATGCGTTGATTTGCAGTAAAGTGTAGTAAAGAGCAACCTTGCCTTGATAGTTAAACCCGCTCCAAGAAGGTGATGCATCAAAAGCCATCTAAGGACTCCTATATCACATTGTAAGAATGTCATTTCTAGTGGATAGTATCTTGTTGACAGCTAGATTCTTTTGGCTGTGAAACCAATGACTCTTTACAACCGCCACACATATCACCATGAGAACTAGTTGTCGAATGTAACACAGTATGCATATTTCAATAATTGATTTAGCTCCTATATTACTCAAATGTGCGCACTACAAATTCCATTGCTTCAGTAGCTTAAAATCTAGACCTCCTTATGAACAGATCTTTGGCTTCTAGTGACGTAATCTCATGACTTGTTGTGCGAGATGTATCTTAACCCCTCTAATCAGGTGGCTAAATTCACTTGATACTACAAATCCAATATGGTTGTGTCAGTGCAATAGCATTAACACGATTATGTCCACAAGTTGGTTTCACTCTTTATTGCTAGGACTTTTGACGCCAATTTTTATCTTTTGTTCGCACTGCGAACATCTTCTTTTGGTTACAACTTTTTTATCAAGATCAATTAAAGCAATCGACCTCCTAAAACCGTTCCCTCCTTTTTTTTCCAAGATACTAACTCCTGTCATTTGATGAGATAAGGAGAAAGTTGATGACACATAACCGAATCATGTCCTTGAAAGAGGTCTCAGAAGCCTTAGGACGAACTCCCAAAACTATTTGGCGATGGTGGGCTAAAGAGAAAACATTTCCTAAACCTATTCTTATCAATGGACGCTGCCTTGGCTGGCGAGAGTCTGAGCTAGATAACTGGATGGAGAGTCAAGGGGGTAAAAGTGACAGCAGCAAGAGATAAAAGTCAGCCGAGCGAGCCTCAACTCGATTTTCCAGACAAGAAAAAAGAAGGGTTTAAGAAGCTTATTCTAAATACAGATGACAACCTAAGGGTACTGTTAGCTCATAAAGGATATGTTCCTTACTTAAACGCAATGAACACTGAGGTAGAAGTTCTCCATAACGGTAAGGTGATGGAATACGAGGTGCTAATAAGTAAGTTAATAAGTGACTGTGCAAGATTCGATGTACCAAAAGCAGCAATTGGTGATCATCTGCATGTACTGGCAAAGGAGCGTTCATATCATCCTATTGTTTTGCATTTGTCTGACTCTAAATGGGATGGCGTCGAACGAGTGAAAAAAGTTATTGGGTGCATCCGTTCGAAGAGACCTGAAGTTACAGAGCTAATTATGCGGAGGTGGCTTGTTGGTTGTATTGCGGCGCTATACGAGCCTCGGTTTAGTAGTAAGTTAGTTCCAGTGCTTCAGAGTAAGCAGTCTTTTAGAAAAACCGCGTTCTTATCAAGAATAGGTGACATCGTACAAGGAGCATTTCTTGGAGGTCGGGCATTAGATCCCCGCTGTAAAGATAGCGTGTTACCTATTATTAAGTCATGGATTGTTGAACTTGGTGAACTGGAGTCCTCAACAAAGCACAGTCAAGGTCAGCTGAAAGCCTTTATATCCCAAGAGGCAGACACAATCAGGTTGCCCTATGCGCGTACCGACCTCAAAAAACCGAGGCAAACGCTTTTGATAGCGACGGTAAACGGCCAAGACTTCTTAAAGGACAGAACGGGTAATACTCGGTTTGGTGTGATTGAACTAAATGAACCCATTGATATGACTACTGTGAATCGGATTCTCGGGTGGCAATACAACGGAACTGGCAGCCTTCGCCAAGAAGAGCCCGAGTCATTGCGGCAGTTTTGGTTGGAGGTCAAGCACATGTATGAAGCTGGTGAGCCGTGGGTACTGTCAATGGACGAGCAGGCTCTGGTTGATACGGTATCTGATAAATATTTGGATAAAGGGCGTTGGTACAAAATGCTTCAGGAGCGAATATCAATGAAGGCTGACGATAATCGAAGCCAGACTGAATGGCTTGCACCAGGCCAAATTAGCCGGATCTTAGGCATACCATGCAACTATGTTGCTCATGTCGGCAGAGCTCTACAGCGATTAGCTGATGAGGGGAAAATTGAAACTCGTTACAAAAATGGCTACAGGCTGTATTTGTTTCCAAGCAGCTGTCGTCCACATTTCTAAGATTGTATGTTCATAACTTTACTTCACTTACCTCACTTAAAGTGGAGTAAGTGGAGTAAATTGAGCAAAGCCAAGTTTATACCGTTCGCACTGCGAACATCTAATAAATTCAATCAATCGACCTCTTAAAGCCGTTACGCCTCTTTTTATCAAAGATACTGCTTCAGTCATCAAATGAGAAAAGGAGGATGCTCATGGCAAGAGGTCGAATTATGCCCCTAAAAGAAGTTTCAGATTCACTAGGTCGCAGTCCGAGGACGATCTGGCGTTGGTGGGCTAAAGACAAATGTTTTCCAAAACCAATTCAAATCAACGGACGTTGTTTAGGGTGGCGAGAAAAAGACTTTGTTGATTGGCTAGTTGCACAAGCGCAGTCCTTTGAAGAGTAAATTTATAGAAGCGAGGTAATTGGCCTCGCTTTTTCGTTCGCACTGCGAACATCGACTTAATACTTTGTGAAATACAGCGATCGTTAGTTTAAAAAAAATATCCGGTTCTATCTGTCTTAATGTTCATTTTGAAGTTCAAGAGGAGCAGGCATTACAGCTTCTCATCCATTAAGAAGGAAAGAAAATGAATAGTGTTAAACATATTTCGACTGAAACGTTTGATTACGCAGCTGTGACGTTTTGTAATCAAACAAGCATCGCATTATCTGGTCATGTTGATATGAGACATGTGTTATTTGGGTATTTCGAGGAGTTTCTATCTCCTATGACGCCTTTAAATCATGACCATGCGCTCTGCACTGTTATAGAGGACATTGATTGCATCATTGTTGATTACGGTAAAGACATCAAACGGTTTCTTAACCTCACAGAGGCTTTAGCTTGGGCTAAATCCATTCTGGGAGTGAAGGTATTCAGGTGTGTAGATTTATCCTTGTTTGGTGAGGCAGGCTTCTTCATAGAAGACTACATGGATGAACTAAGAGAAAACTCTGATAGTTTGATAGACTTTTTCGTATATAGCTTTAATCACCACGGTTGGCGTGTGTCTCCATATCAACTTGCTCGTGATGTAGAGATTATGTGCGAACATAACGAACCGGAACTTGTTGAAGCTTTATATAACTTTGCTAGAAATATTCATGGCTTTAGTTCTATAGGACCAGATCGCTCGCCTTGGTTCATGAGTAAACCTGATATTGAAGGGACCTATAAAGTTTGTGTCTTTAACGGAAAGGTTGAGTCTGTAGAGCTTAAACGCGTTCACACTGAAGGCGATGAGGCTAGTGGTTTGATGGTGTTTCGCGAGGAAGGGGAGCCAGTGCTGTTATCTGACCGAAAGACAGATGAATGGCTGTGGTCATATACGTTTAACCAAGCTACACCAATTACCTAAAAGACATGATTAATTAGAAGCGGCTTGACGTAGAGTTGAGTCGTTTTCTTACTACCAGTAGTGATTATCCGAGTGAGGTCTTTCTGTAACTTTATTCCTCAGTTTCCCTTCTAAATCCCGTTCAAAATCATCACCAATGTCATCAAAGTAGGTTTTGTCTGATAATCCATCATCAAAGCTTATATGCTCTTTATCTCTGCTTTTTCCAGCATCAGAGGCATCTAGAATTAAAATAATGCCTTCGAGTAGTGCAATGCAAGTTGTGCTGAGTATTGATAATAGGCTAGGGACTTTTTTATCTACCATGCTTTCACCTTAGATTACTCCCCATAGGCTATGGATAAGGATTGCACTCCTTGTGGAGTGATTTAATCAATAACGATGGGAAAAGTGCTTGAAGAGTTTGCCAAACTTAGATGGTGGTAATGTAGCAGTAGTGAGCACTAGGAAAACAAAACTCATAAACCTCAGAGTGTCTGAAACAGCATTTGAACTAGAATCGATGAAGAATAACCAATTATCAACAATGGCTTTTTCAAACAAAATACTGTAGTGCTGATGACCAAATGCACATGTAGCAACAACATATAAGACAAACCTTATGTTAGTGTTTTTTTTGCTGTAATGCTCTGACAGAAAATGACTTATTCCTAGTCCAACTATACTAATCAACGCGTATTGTACTACTGACATTACCGCTCCTCTTCAAGGTAGGGCTTGGCTGCATCTTTCACTGTATTATAATTACCAAATGTTTCGTTGAGTAACGCACCACTAGACATTGTTCTCCACCCTTTAGAAAAGTCTCTAGATGAGTAGTAAAAAAGTTTAAACTGGCGTGCATTTGGTACGTTAGCATGTGGGACTGTCTTTAAGGTGTTTTTTAACCCATATATGCTTGTTGCGATATCTACGGCGGCGTACGCAGCGTCACCATCTCTCGATGCCATTCCCATTTGTTCTGCAGCTAAGCGATACCCTTTGCGTACAAAACTATCACTGTCACCATAATCACCCGTATATCGCCCTTTCCAGTTCTGAACAATATTGCCAGTTATATTGTATGAGTTTTCATAAATGTTGTTTCCCCCATGAGTCATCATTGGGGTACCAACACCACTACACCAAGATGCGCCAGCAATAGAGAAAACAGAGCTTGTAACACAGATACCATATCCAGCAGATAATTGTCCTACTCCAGCTATAAGACCGATACCATATTTACCCAGTTCAAGAGCCTGATCAATTAAGCTTTGTCGCTCTTGCTTCGCCAATCGAACAATTTTGCTTCCTACTAGAATCCCATCTCTGTAATCACTCAATAAGCATTGGCCAAGAAAACGATACTCCTCCCGAAATTGATGTTGGAGGGTTGGATCTTGCAAGTGGCTCATGCTGTACATGTTAGCTTGACGAAGCAAGCCCCTAACGGCAACTCTTACTTCGTCTCCTTCTATTTGTGTCGGAGTATTGCTCATTGGGCTACTTTGTCCTTCAATTCTGAAAGTGGTTGTAACCAAGAGGCAAAAGCGGCAGTGTTTGCTCCAATATGACGCCAGTTAATGTCTCTATATGAAATAGCGACAGTTTCAGTCATCTCGCTCTCGTTGAAGTCGACGACATGTGGCATATGAGATGAAACCGATCTAATAAGGGCACCACTCAAGATTATCTCATAAAAAAGCTCATCTCCGCCTTTATGATTTGGTCTATAAAAAGTCAGGCGACATTTTAGTTCTTCCCCGTCGGAGCATGCTTGAGCTAATACTGGCGAAGACTTATCAATCTTTTTAACAATTTGAATTGGAGCATGGATCGAACGGCTATCGTGTGCAATTGAATGAGAGAAAGATAAGACAGTAATCTCATCCTCATGGCCCAACTGATAGCTGTTGCCCATAGAATAGAAGGTATTACAGCCAGTTGATAGGCAGCCGCTCATCACGCTCTCGATAGATAGGTAAGCTTTTGTGCTCATTGATTTTTCCTAATCATTAAATGTGCAAAAATGTTAGCAAACTAAATTAATAGGGACACCTTGCATATCGGTGTTCTGATTAGTTGAAATGTCCGTGAATGCTATCTAAAAGCAGGTATTATCAAATTCGTGAAGATCAGCAACATTCTTTAGCTGTGCCTCATAGAGAGTCTTAGTCCGAACCTAAGTGTTGCTCACAGCACTATCTTCGCTACTTTTTATGCATTGTTCTTGGCGTGGCTCACTTTAAGATTCTCTGACTTGCTTATAGTGATACTGTGGTTAAACGTTCGCAGTGCGAACAAAACAAGGTAAAGGAGTACGTATGGTCCACATGGAAGAGTTTCTTTGGAAGCGCTATATGGAAGACATGGAGCATGTGTTTCTGGATGCACTTGCATTTGTGAGTGACCAACATCGTGTTGTGCTGGCGAAAGCATTAACGGCTATTTTTGCTGAGGATGCTCCATTTGAACTATCGGATGAGAATATACTGGCCTACCTAAAATCTACTGATGCGATCAAGCGTCAGGTATTCATCAAGTATGGTTACTTTGAGCCACGTTTCGACTTGCCTTTGCAAGAATTGGTTTTATGTATTGACGATATCAAAGAGCCTTTACTCAAATCTATCAAGCTGCCAATGTAGCGCCTCCTGTCACTAGCTATGGAATAGGTAGTGACAGGAGGCATGCCTCAACCACCAAAGCTTACGCTTTCTGCATTCCACTCTTTTTTAAAGCGGGGTCGCTTGGTGACAGCCAAGTGACGGCTTGCTAGCCTAACAATGTAAATACAAGTAGCCGTCGCTCTAAAGACACTTCAGAAATCGTAAATCATATAAATAGGAGAAAGAAACGTAACCAGCATTGTTCTTCATAATGCTCTTCTCGTAGGTGCTCAAGCTTCTTCAAGTAGACCATGTGCGACAGTCGTCACTTCGACATACAAACCATAAATCTTGCCCTCATCGCCTCTGAGGCATTCTGCTTACTAACCATAAGTTGGAATTGGGCTTATCACTAACCAACAGGTCACAGTGGTTTGATTACGTTTCTCTTCGATATGTTTCAAATAAACAGAGCCATATGAGCTATATGGCTCTCATTTGATTAGGAGTAGTGGTATGGCTAAGCCGAGTTTAAGGCACGGACTCGTTTTGTTGATGAGACGAAATACAGACGGAAGTTATGCATCCCAAGCGGCACGCAGCAATATTCTTATTCAAATCGAGAAACAGTTAAAAGGGGGAGGGTATAGGCACTTAACTCCTCATACGCTTAAATTGAAGCACGTAAAATTCCTTGTTAAGCATTGGCAGAGCCAAGGCTTGAGCATAGGAACGATCAAAAATCGCATGGCTCATGTTCGTTGGGTATTTGAAAAAACGGGGCGTGAGCATTTATTGCCGAAATCGAATGAAGAACTAGGTATCGGAAAGCGAGTGTTTAGCGATAACACAATTAATAAGGCAAAAACACTTGAGGTGGAAAAGCTCAACACAATCTCAGACCCGTACATCAAAACAGCATTAGAACTACAATCTGCATTTGGTTTGAGACGAGAAGAAGCATTGAAGTTCTCACCCAGTATAGCTATCAAAAGCGATAGAATTTTTTTAAAGGGTTCTTGGACTAAGGGTGGTAAGGAACGAGAGGTTCCAATTCGAAATGAATACCAGAAGCGGGTTTTAGAACATGCCATCGCAATAGCTCCCAAAGGTTCTATGATTCCGGCTGGTAAAACATACATCCAACAACTAAAACATTATGAGAGCACCTGCAAGCAAGCTGGGTTATGTAAGAATCACGGTTTGCGACATCAGTACGCCCAGACGCGTTATATTGAACTCACAGGCATGAAGGCCCCAAAGGCTGGTGGCTTGACGAGCAGAGAGCTTAGCGTAAACCAGAAAATGGTAGATAAGGAAGCTCGTTTGATTATCAGCAAGGAGCTGGGACATGAAAGAGAAGAAGTCACGGTAATTTATCTGGGACGATAAACTAGACAGCTCACCAATTCTTCAGTAGATTAAAAAGCAATCAGTAAGAATGAGAGTGGAGCTTTACTATGTTGACGCAAATCCTAGATGCTGCCGATATGACCTTAGCGCAGTTCTTGTTTTTATCTCTTATCGTCTTCGGGACGACATGTTTGATTCTGTTTGCAACTTGGTATGATCACAAACATGGAATTGAATAAAGTGCGAATCTAAAAAAAGCGCCCCTTGAGAAAGGGGCGCTTTTTTGTTGTATGCAACAAGGGATTATCTGAGTTTCCTGCTCTTGATGGCAAAAACTAATTTTGATTAACAAGAGAGGACTCGAAATGTGCGTTAAGTCTCTTCCTAACTACACCCACAACTACACCCAAAATCATCAAATGCAAAAAAGGCGTAGTAGGTACTAACCTGCTACGCCTTTCGAAATATGGTGGCCCCTCGCAGACTTGAACTGCGGACCAATCGATTATGAGTCGACTGCTCTAACCACTGAGCTAAGGGACCTTAATAGGTTAACGATTATAGGGGAAGCATTACGAGGTGTCTAGCCACTAGGTAGGGTAATTGCGCTTAGTTTTTATTCACTTAGCTTCACAGATAATAAAAAAGGTGACACTCGGTCACCTTTTTTCGTTTTTAATCGCCGCGATTACTCGTCTAGGAAGCTGCGCAGTGTTTCTGAGCGGCTTGGGTGACGTAGTTTACGTAGTGCTTTCGCTTCGATCTGACGGATACGTTCACGAGTAACGTCGAACTGCTTACCAACTTCTTCTAGAGTGTGGTCAGTGTTCATGTCGATACCAAAGCGCATACGAAGAACTTTTGCTTCACGTGGCGTTAGGCCTGCAAGTACGTCTTTTGTTGCCATTTTCAGGCTTGTCGCAGTTGCAGAATCTAACGGTAGTTCTAGCGTAGTATCTTCGATGAAATCACCTAGATGCGAATCTTCGTCGTCACCGATTGGTGTCTCCATAGAGATTGGCTCTTTAGCGATTTTCAGTACTTTACGAATCTTGTCTTCTGGCATCTGCATGCGCTCTGCCAGTTCTTCCGGTAGCGGCTCACGACCCATCTCTTGCAGCATTTGGCGAGAGATACGGTTTAGCTTGTTGATCGTTTCGATCATGTGTACCGGAATACGAATCGTACGTGCTTGGTCCGCGATTGAACGAGTGATTGCCTGACGGATCCACCACGTTGCGTAAGTCGAGAACTTGTAACCACGACGGTATTCGAACTTATCTACCGCTTTCATCAGACCGATGTTACCTTCTTGGATTAGATCCAAGAACTGTAGACCACGGTTGGTGTATTTCTTCGCGATAGAAATTACTAGACGTAAGTTCGCTTCAACCATCTCTTTCTTTGCACGGCGAGCTTTTGCTTCACCGATAGACATGCGACGACTGATGTCTTTTATGTTTTGAACGTTAAGAGAAGTCTCTTCTTCAATCATTTTTAGTTTAGCGATTGAACGACGGATTTCTTCTTCGTTACGTTTGATCTTTTCAGCGTATGGCTTGTCAGATGCTAGGATCTCATCTAGCCATGCTTCGCTTGATTCGTTGCCTGTGAACAGCGCGATGAATGATTTCTTCGGCATTTTGCCGTATTCAACTGCAGACTTCATGATCAGACGTTCTTGAGTACGAACGCGATCCATTGCTGTGCGCAGTTCATTCACTAGGTGATCGAACTGTTTTGGAGTTAGACGGAATTCTCTGAATACGTCTAACATCAACTCGTTAGCTACGGTCGCTTTAGGGCTCTCGTAACCGTGTTCGTTGATTGCAAGCTGAAGGTTTTGGTATGTGCTGCGTAGCTGGTTGAATTTCTCAAGCGCTAGCTCTGGGTC
Organism: Vibrio sp. D173a; assembly: GCF_030248475.1. Classification (NCBI taxonomy): domain Bacteria; kingdom Pseudomonadati; phylum Pseudomonadota; class Gammaproteobacteria; order Vibrionales; family Vibrionaceae; genus Vibrio; species Vibrio sp. D173a. The sequence goes on along the minus strand of NZ_JAHGAH010000005.1, from coordinate 74,819 downwards.
GATACCAACATCTTCTTCAGAATCATCTGAATCGTCATCGCTTTCTTCGTCGTCATCAACGTCTTCTTTATCTTCTTCTTCTAGCTGAGATTCAGTCAGCTCAGAACCGATGTGCGTTGCTGTTGGTGCAGCTGTATCGTCTGCATCAGGGTCAACAAATCCAGAGATTAGGTCTGTTAGACGAAGTTCTTCTGCTTGAACTTTATCAAACTGCTCAAGAATGTATGGGATAGTGCCAGGGTATTCAGCAACAGACGATTGAACTTGGTTAATACCTTCTTCAATACGTTTTGCGATGTCGATTTCGCCTTCGCGAGTCAGCAGCTCTACAGTACCCATTTCACGCATGTACATACGTACTGGGTCTGTTGTACGACCAATTTCACTTTCTACGCTAGAAAGTGCTGCTGCTGCAGCTTCAGCTGCATCTTCATCGGTAATGTTTGTGTCATCGTTCAGCGCTAGATCATCGGCATCAGGAGCAGTTTCTACTACCTTGATACCCATGTCGTTGATCATCTGAATGATGTCTTCTACCTGTTCTGAATCTACGATTTCAGCAGGTAGGTGGTCATTTACTTCGGCGTAGGTCAGATAGCCTTGTTCCTTGCCTTTAATAACAAGTAACTTTAGCTGTGACTGCGGATTTTGATCCATAGACGGTATCCAACTTCGTAATCTGGTGAAGGAATCAGTATGCGAAATGCAAACCACTTACTATAACAAATTAAATTGTTGCTGACTAATTAATCAGGGTTACGCTTTTAAATCTAGCATTAAAGCTAGCAGCTCCCTTTTCTCTTCGGCTGATAAACCGACACTTCTTGCTTTGGCCTGCAGGTTTTCAATTTGCTTTTCTACGCACTGGGCAATAATTTTATCCAGTGAGTCTAAAAATATTTCTTCTAGGTTGTCTTCTACGAGGGGTATATCCCAGCTCGCTAGACGAGACAGAAGGGTCTCATTTTGGCTATTTCGCCAATGCTCTAATAATTGGCCTGTGTTGATATGGGGATGTGCCTGACATTTATCAAGTACATCAACAAATAAACTTAGTCCTGGTATTGATAAATCTCTTACCGAAGACAAATCAGGTACCATTTGAGCATAGCTCGGATTTTGAATAAGTAGAGCGATTACCTCGCGCATTGGAGTTCGTTTGATCTCTTTGTGCGGCTGAGGTCGAGTTTCGTTCGTCTTCTTACGCGGTTGGCGTAAGCGGTTATCAAAGCCCGTGCGTTCATCAAGCAGCTTTTCGAGTAACTCCTGAAAGTAGGGATCAGGTATCTTGTCGATCAAGGCACTCGCGTAGGCACGCAGTGCGGATTTACCCTCATTGTTGCCCAAGTTGATTTGGTGCAATTCAATCAGGTTATCGAAAAGATAGCTCGAAAGCGGTGTCGCTTGTTCAATTTGTTGTTCGAAGGCTTGCTTGCCGTATTTGCGAACGTAGCTGTCCGGGTCTTCACCATCAGGCAAGAACAAGAACTTCAATGTGTTACCTGTTTTTAGGTATTGAAGTGCGTTCTCTAACGCGCGCCATGCGGCTTCTTTACCTGCTCGGTCACCGTCATAACAACACACAACGGTGTTGGTTTGTCGGAACAGCATTTGAATGTGGTCACCGGTCGTTGACGTGCCCAATGACGCGACAGAGTAATCTACGCCATATTGCGCCAAAGCCACCACATCCATATAGCCTTCAACAACCAAAACTCGTGGCGGTTCACGATATGCCTGCAAAACTTCATAAAGGCCGTAAAGTTCTTTGCCTTTATGGAAGATAGGCGTCTCTGGTGAGTTGAGGTATTTCGGTGTGCCATCACCAAGTACACGGCCACCAAAGCCAATGACTCGACCACGACGGTCACGAATCGGAAACATGATACGACCACGGAAGCGGTCATAGCGGTTGCCTTTGTCGTTCTCGATCAACATGCCACCAGTTACTAGCATGTCTTGGTTGTCTTTGTTCTGGCCGAAGTTCTTACGGACTAAATCCCATTCATCAGCCACATAGCCGATGCCAAACTTCTGGACGATTTCGCCAGACAGACCGCGATCTTTCAGGTACTCAATCGCCACTTTGCTTGCTGGCTGCTTGAGTTGGTTACGATAAAACTGAGCAATGTTACCCATCAAATCGTAAAGACTGCGTTTTTCACTGCTGCTTGCTTGAGGGCCAGATTTAAACTGACCACCGCCACCACTGCGTTGTTCACGTGGTACATCCAAACCGAGGTAAGACGCCAGTTCTTCAATGGCCTCGACAAACTCTAACCGTTCGAACTCCATGATGAAGTCGATGGCATTGCCGTGAACGCCGCAACCAAAACAGTGGTAAAACTGTTTCTCTTGGCTGACGCTGAATGAAGGGGTCTTTTCGTTATGGAAAGGGCAGCAAGCACCGTAGTTTTTGCCTTTTTTCTTAAGTTTCACGCGTGCGTCGATGATATCGACAATATCGAGTCGAGCTAGGAGGTCATCAATAAAACTGCGAGGGATGTGTCCAGCCATAAAACCTAACAAAAAAAGAAAATCATGATTGGTGTGAATGGGTTACAAAGAAAAGCATATGTGAGGCTTTTTGTTATTCCATTCTGCCAGATACAAACAAGCCGTGCGTTCCAAAGGATAGCACGGCTTGCTGCAATTGGGTGGGGTATTAAGCCAATTTAGCGCGAACTAAACCGCTCACTTTACCCATATCTGCACGCCCTTGAATTTGCGGTTTCAGAACGCCCATTACTTTGCCCATGTCTTGCATGCCAGCTGCGCCAGATTCAGCAATTGCGTTCTCGATAAGAGCAGCAACTTCTTCGTCTGTCAGTGGTTGAGGCATAAAGTCCTCAAGAACGGTAATTTCAGCTTGTTCCGCATCAGCAAGATCTTGACGACCTGCTGCTTCAAATTGCGATACAGAGTCGCGACGTTGTTTAACCATCTTGGTCAGTACAGCAAGGATGTCGTCATCGCCCAGAATAATCTGTTCGTCAACTTCACGCTGCTTAACTGCTGATAGAGCTAAACGAATAGTACCAAGGCGCAATTTGTCCTTGGCTTTCATCGCTAATTTTTGCTCTTCTTTGAGTTTATCAATCAGAGCCATAACTAAATTCCTTTCCGGAGCTCAGTTATTAGTACAGGCGAACGCGACGAGCGTTTTCGCGAGCTAGCTTCTTAGCGTGACGCTTTTGAGCTGCTGCTTTAGCGCGTTTGCGAACTGTAGTTGGTTTTTCGTAGTGCTCACGACGACGCACTTCAGAAAGGATACCTGCTTTTTCGCAAGAGCGCTTGAAACGACGTAGAGCAACGTCGAACGGTTCGTTTTCACGTACTTTAACTACTGGCATATGCCTTTCACCTCAGGGGTTATTCGTTAACGCTGGAATTTAATGAACCAAACCACAATTGTTTGGTCAGTTACCAGCTTGATCAAAAATGGTGCGGAATTTTAATCCGATCAACACAGCTTTGTAAAGCCTTTTATCGCTTATTGTCTGTACAAAATTTGTTTGAAGCACCAAGGCAGGGTAATATGACGCCCAAATTTCCTCTATATAGAAAGCATACTGAGAAAACCATGCGCATTATTGGTATTGAAACCTCTTGTGACGAGACTGGCATCGCGATTTATGACGATAAAAAAGGTCTGCTATCACACAAGCTTTACAGCCAAGTAAAACTTCACGCAGATTACGGCGGCGTGGTGCCTGAGTTGGCTTCACGTGACCATGTTAAGAAAACCATCCCTCTTATTAAAGAGGCACTGAAAGAAGCAAATCTGACTTCTAAAGACATTGACGGTGTAGCATACACGGCAGGTCCAGGTTTGGTGGGCGCACTCCTTGTTGGTGCTACCATCGGTCGCAGTATTGCTTACGCTTGGGGTGTACCAGCGGTGCCTGTTCACCACATGGAAGGTCACCTACTGGCGCCTATGCTAGAAGATAATCCACCACCGTTCCCATTTGTGGCGGTATTGGTATCGGGTGGTCACTCAATGATGGTGGAAGTAAAAGGCATCGGCGAGTACAAAATCCTAGGCGAATCAATTGACGATGCGGCGGGTGAGGCATTCGATAAGACGGCGAAGCTAATGGGCTTAGATTACCCAGGTGGTCCGCTGCTTTCTAAGCTGGCTGAAAAAGGCACACCGGGTCGCTTTAAATTCCCACGTCCAATGACGAATGTACCAGGCTTGGACATGAGTTTCTCTGGTCTAAAAACCTTTACGGCTAACACGATTGCTGCCAACGGTGATGATGAGCAAACACGTGCAGATATCGCTTTAGCATTCGAAGAAGCGGTATGTGCTACGCTGGCTATCAAATGTAAGCGCGCACTTGAGCAAACGGGTATGAAACGCATTGTTATTGCTGGTGGTGTAAGTGCGAACCGCCGTCTGCGTGCAGAGCTTGAGAAGCTGGCGAAGAAAGTTGGCGGCGAAGTTTACTACCCACGCACTGAGTTTTGTACCGATAACGGTGCGATGATCGCTTACGCAGGTATGCAACGTTTGAAGAACGGCGAGGTGGCTGATATGTCAGTTGAAGCTCGCCCACGTTGGCCGATCGATCAACTAACACCAATCGCGTAATCAAACTTTCGCTGAAGGTTTGAAATAGATTTACGAAGATAAAGGTCTCTGCTCATCAGAGGCCTTTATTTTTAGATATCTAATTGAAAGGCTTTGTGTAATTGATGGTAAGAGCCTGACTGATGCGAGCAGTTTTATATCGTTTCAGTGATAGGGTGGTTCTCAAAAATAATAGATGGATATAACAATGAACAAGTTTGAAATTGAAGGCCAGCAACTTGCTTACTTAGATAAGGGTGAAGGCCCAGTGCTTCTGTTTGGTCACAGCTATCTTTGGGATTGCCAAATGTGGGCACCACAAATTGAAGTGTTGAGCCAATCTTACCGCTGTATCGTGCCAGACCTTTGGGCACACGGTGAGTCGGATGCTGCACCCGCTTCAACACGATCTTTGGTGGATTACGCACAGCACATGTTGGCGTTGATGGATCATCTGGAGATCGAGCAGTTCTCTATTGTTGGCTTGTCTGTCGGCGGTATGTGGGGGGCTGAGCTAACTTCTCAAGCACCTCAACGTGTGAAGTCATTGGTTCTGATGGATACATTCATCGGTCTAGAACCTGAAGTGACGCATAAAAAGTATTTCGCAATGTTAGATACCATCAGCCAAGTGCAAGCTGTTCCGGCACTGATTGTTGAAGCTGTAACGCCGCTATTCTTTGCTAATAATGCAGAGCAAGTGAATCAGGTATTGGTTGCATCATTCAAGCAAAGCCTTGAAGCATTGCAAGGTGAGCGTGCAGCCGAAGTCGCCCGTGTTGGTCGTATGGTGTTTGGCCGCCGTGATGTGATTGAAGATTCTGAAATGTTTGCATTGCCAACGTTAATTGCGGTTGGTCGTGAGGATAAGCCACGTCCAGTATTTGAATCTTACTTAATGAATGACTGCATTACTGGCAGTGAGTTGGTGGAGATCCCTGAAGCAGGCCACATTAGTTCTCTAGAGCAGCCAGAGTTCGTTAACCAAATGCTGTTAGACTTTCTAAACAAAGTGCACGCATAGTTCTGCGTTCGAAAGCTTAAAACTAAAAAACTCGGCATCAAGCCGAGTTTTTTTCTATCAGTTTCTTTTCACCAATTTTAGGCTCTTCGCCGGACAATAAACGGCGGATATTTTGGTGATGCTTAAATACAATCAAGCAGCACAGCATGGCAACGGGCAGAGTGTATTGGGGTTTGAACATCCACGTATAAAACGGGGTAACTAAGACCGTCACTAATGCAGCCAAAGAAGAGTAGCGAAATAGCACCGCGACCGACAACCAAGTCAGCATCACCAACCCTGTTAAATCCAAACCGATAGGCGCAATTGCGCCAAGTGCCGTTGCTACACCTTTTCCACCTTTAAAATGGAAGAAGATCGGATACATATGACCAAGACAGGCTGCAATAGCGATGACGCCAAGGATGATAGGGTCGATACCAAGGAAGTAACCGCCCCAAACCGGAATGGTGCCTTTGAGCATATCGCAGAGCAATACTGCGACCGCCGCGCCTTTTCCGCCGATGCGTAACACATTGGTTGCACCTGGGTTATTTGACCCCACTTTACGCGGGTCTGGCAACCTTAATAAACGACAAATCAGCACCGCACTGGAGATCGAACCCAGCAAATAGGCGGCCATTGTCATTATCAGTGCCAGTGCGTCCATAGAAGTCCTTGATGGATTGGAATTTAATGCTCAGTTCCTGAGTAGTTGCTATCATACCGCGATTCGGCGGTGAGCAAAAATACTCTCTGCGATAGAGCTTGCATTATGGGATTTCTTGTATATAAAGAGTCTTCGCAGTTTATACCCAAGTGACTTTTACCGCCAATTGACGCGCTTAAAGGTCTCTATAGGTTGCTTGGGTATAGAATAGTACGATCAAATTGCCCAAATCGGGTATCCGACCTCTGAAATAGAAGGACATAAGATGGCTCTGGATAAAGTTTTTATTGAACAGTTAGAAGTAATCACCACCATAGGCGTTTACGATTGGGAGCAGCAAATTAAGCAGAAGCTGGTTCTGGATATCGAAATGGCGCATGACAACAAGCCGGCGGGTGAGAGTGATGATGTTCAAGACGCGTTGGATTACTCACAAGTGAGCGAAGCGGTGTTAAACCACATCGAAAATGGTCGCTTTTTGTTGGTTGAACGCGTTGCAGAAGAAGTTGCAGAGCTTATCATGCAGCGCTTCTCTGTGCCTTGGGTCAAAATTCGCTTAGCGAAACCAGGTGCGGTTCCTCAAGCACGCGCGGTGGGCGTTGTGATTGAGCGAGGCCAAGCATGATCAAAACGTATATCGGCGTAGGTACTAATATTGAAAGAGAGCACCACGCACTTGTGGCTTATCAAGAGCTGGAAAAGCTTGGCTGCGATCTGTGTGTTTCGCCGATATATGAATGCGAGCCTATTGGCTTTAGCAGTCAAAATTTCTACAACTTCGTGATTAGTTTCTTCACGGAGTTGTCACTCGAAGAGTTGAGTCACCGCTTACGCGAGATTGAATTTCAGTGGGGGCGTGAAGAAAACGCGCAAAAGTATCAGGATCGAACCTTAGATCTCGATATAGTCTTGTTCGGTGAGTGTATTTCGCAGCAAAAACCTGAGCTACCTCGCAGTGATATCTACAAATATCCTTTTGTAACAAAGCCCCTGTATGATCTCGAACCTCAATTGGTGATCCCCGGCGATGGCAGAACAATCGCAGATATTTGGCAGGCGATGCAGCCCGTCGATTCACTCAAACCAGTTTCCTTTTCACTTTAATCTTGAGTTGTTTACATGAGTTACTTTGAAGCCTTTATTCTGGCTCTGATTCAGGGTCTGACAGAGTTTTTGCCAATTTCCAGCTCTGCTCACTTGATCCTGCCTTCAGCCATTCTTGGTTGGGAAGACCAAGGCTTGGCATTTGATGTTGCCGTTCACGTTGGTACGCTAATGGCGGTGGTGATCTATTTCCGTCAAGAAGTGATCACGCTTTTCCAAGCACTGTTCGCCTCGATCTTTAAAGGTGATCGCAGCAAAGAAGCCAAACTGGCGTGGATGATCGTGATTGCAACGATCCCGGCGTGTGTATTTGGCCTACTGATGAAAGACATCATCGAAGTTTATCTGCGCAGTGCTTACGTGATTGCAACCACCACGATCATCTTTGGTCTGCTGCTTTGGTGGGTCGATAGGAATGCAGAGCTAGTGGCGGATGAGTACCAAACTGGCTGGAAGAAAGCCTTGTTCATTGGTATTGCTCAAGCGTTGGCGATGATTCCTGGTACGTCACGCTCTGGTGCAACCATTACTGCTGCACTTTACCTAGGCTTCACTCGTGAAGCGGCGGCACGTTTCTCATTCCTAATGTCTATCCCAATCATTACCTTAGCGGGTGGCTACCTAGGTATGAAGTTGGTGACAAGCGGTGAACCAGTACACATTGGCTTCCTACTAACGGGGATTGTGACGTCATTTATCAGTGCCTACATCTGTATTCACTTCTTCTTGAAGATGATTTCACGTATGGGCATGACACCATTCGTAATTTACCGTCTAATTCTAGGTTTCGGCCTGTTTGCGTTCTTGCTAATGGCTTAAACCCAATCCGAAGGAAAACGCCCGCTTGGTTAAGCGGGCGTTTTTGTTTGTCTCTCTTTTCTTTTGAGTAATTTACTTACCTAATGCAACTTTAACTGCTTCTGCACGACGTTTCTCTTGTTCATCACGGATTGCAGGGCCTTTGAAACCGTCTTTAATAATGGCTTGCACATCAACCGATGCCGCGGCTTGATAAGCGCGCATAAACAGTTCTGCTTGCGGGTACGGTTGGTCTTCTAGCCCCTTTCGGCCAGCATGATCGGCTTGGCAGCAAATTAAGATATCTTGCAGACGCTCAGCCTTGCGCCACACATCAAACTTGTTGAGGATTTTGATGATGGTTTGTGGTTTAAGCTCGGCTGCTCGGTGGATGTTAGAGTGTTGCTCGCAAACCATTAATGCTAAGTCGCGGAACTCATTTGGCACTCGTACGCGATCGCACAGCTTCTTGATAAGTTTTAAACCTGTGTGGCAATGCATTTTGTGACTTGGCCATTCGCTTTCTGGCGTTACACCTTTACCCAAATCATGCACTTGCGCTGCAAAGCGTACTGGCAGTGAATCGCTGAGCTTCGCAGCTTGCTGCGCGACCATTAAGGTGTGGATACCCGTATCGATCTCTGGATGCCATTTCTCTGGCTGAGGTACACCAAACAGCGCATCAATTTCTGGCAAGACAACGGCTAATGCACCGCAATCTCTTAAAACGGATAAAAACACGTCTGGGCGAGAGGTAGAAAGCGACTTATGCCATTCTTGCCAAACGCGTTCTGGCGTTAGCGTGCTTAGCTCGCCGGATTCGGCCATATCGCGCATCAGCTGCATGGTTTCCTCTGCGACACTAAAACCCAAGTGCGCTAACTTAGCCGCGAAGCGAGCAACACGTAAAACACGCAAAGGGTCTTCAACAAAAGCCTGCGAGACATGACGAAGTACTTTTGCATCGATATCTTTTTGGCCGCCATAAGGGTCATATAAGTTGCCATCTTCATCCATCGCCATGGCGTTGATAGTGAGGTCGCGACGGATGAGGTCTTCTTCTAGTGTGACGCTTTGATCAAAGAAACATTCAAAGCCAGTGTAACCCGCGCCAGATTTTCTTTCGGTTCGTGCAAGGGCGTGCTCTTCTTTAGTCTTGGGATGAAGAAACACAGGAAAGTCTTTCCCGACAGCAGTGTAGCCTTGGCTTTGCATCATTTCTGGTGTCGAGCCGACGACCACCCAATCTTTGTCATAACTGTCTATTCCGAGCAAATGATCTCGAACTGCACCACCAACTAAATAAACTTGCACGGATTACCTCTTAATTTATGGATATGACGTTGGACATTGTAGCAAGCAATGGTACTTTTCTTCACATCTAAAAGAACTTAGCGCTTTGTTTAAGTCTAATAAGGAATATCCCGATTTGATTGCGGGTGGGTTTTAGCTGGAGATCCTAATGTATAAGGACTTTTTCGGGTTTGTTGAACTGCCATTTTCGATTGTTCCAAACTCGCGTTATCTGTATCTGAGCCAACGTCATAAGGAGGCGATAACACATCTCCAAGCAGGGTTAGGTGATGGTGGTGGTTTTGCCATGCTAACTGGCGAGGTGGGGACAGGTAAAACCACGGTCGCAAAAGCCATGCTGGCGAATTTGGATGAGAACACCAAAGCTGGGTTGATTCTAAACCCAACGTTTTCGAGCCGAGATCTGCTCGAAGCCATCTGTGACGAATTCAAAATCACTTATCCTCAAGATGCGACACTCAAACAGCTTAACCAAGCGATTCATGATTACCTGCTGCGCAATCATAAATCGGGTTGGACAACCCTGTTGGTGATTGATGAAGCTCAGCACTTGGCAGCAGATGTGCTTGAGCAATTACGCCTGTTAACTAACTTAGAAACGGATACACGTAAGCTGCTCAAAGTGTTGTTGGTTGGCCAGCCAGAATTACAGCGTTTGTTACAAACCACACAACTGCGTCAGCTTGCTCAGCGTATTACCGGCCGTTACCACTTACTGCCACTGGATGACAAAGAAACCGCAGACTACATCACTTTCCGTTTGCATACTGCTGGTGGTGATAAACAGCTGTTTGACCGCAGTTCGACTAAGTTGATTGCCAAATACAGCCACGGTATTCCACGCTTGATTAACCTGATTTGTGATAAATCACTGAACATGAGTTATCACAAAGGCAATGTGACGGTGGATAAGCAAACCGTGCATCAAGCGTGTGAAGAAGTGATGCAGTTCCAAGCCGAGATTTACCAACAAGACAAACCTGTTCGCCGCAGTTTTGAATGGCCGATTTGGGGTTCGGCTGCAATCGGTGTTTGTGCCGCTGTTGGTATTGGTTGGGCTGTCATGCAACAAATGCCTCTAAAGCCGACCGCAAGCACTCAGCCAGTTCAGGTCGCTCAAGTAACGGCACCACAAGCCGTTGCGCCTGTGGTTAATGATCAATTGACGAATGAACAGCGCAATATGCTGCTAGAGCAGACTCAATCGAATCTAGCGGTGAACGAGCTTTACAAGCTTTGGGGGTATCGAGCTTCGGTACGTGACAACTTGTGTTTATCGGAGCCTCAATCGACCATGCGTTGTGAACGTAAAATGGCGACATGGCCATTGCTGGTACAACAAAACCGTCCGGTGATTTTAGAGCTCAACTACCAAGGCCAAGTGGGCTATGTGATCCTTTACGCGATTGGTGACAACAAAGTCGAAGTTCTCAACGGCAGCCAACGCCTTCGTTTGCCTGTGTCATGGATCAAGCCGCTGTGGCAAGGCAACATCATCGAACTTTGGCAAGCTCCGCTTAAAGATACTCTGCGCTTAGATATGGAAGGACCTGCGATTGACGTGCTTGACCAGTTATTAGCACAAGCCGTGAACGAGCAACCGCTTGGCAGTGACATTTACGATGGCGCACTGAAAGAGCGGGTCGAGTTGTTCCAGCGTTGGCAAGGAATCGGTGTTGATGGCATTGCAGGTAAACACACCTTAGAACGTTTGCAGCAGAGCGTTCAAATTGATGCTCCACAGCTAAAACAGATAAATGAGGAGGACGCATAATGTCAGTCATGAAGCATGTTGGACTCTTCCTGTTACCAATGAGTGTTACTGCGGTTGGGGCAGCTTGGTACTTGGATCTGTTTGCTCAAGAGGCTCCTGAACCTGTGGTCGTAGAGAAAGCACAAGCGTTAGCGAAGCCAGTAATGCCAATGGTGAAAGCAAAATTTGAAAGTTTGAGTTATCCAGACGAACCACAATTGGCGCAGTTGGAACGAGATTGGCCTACCGCGGAGCTATCGCAAGATTACGGTACTTTTGTCGATCAAAACTATGCGGCTAACAACGCAATTCCTGGGGAGCAGGATCTTTTAGAACCTTCACAACAAACGGTTAAAACCAGCCCGAGCATGCAGAGCCATGATGACCTTGGTTTATCGCTCGATGATCTCGATTTGTCCTCATTGTCGCCAGATTTGGCGCTGAAAGTTGAAAGTGCTTTATCAAACAATGATCAACCGTCACTGAATAGCTCTTCATCTGTTGGTGATCTGGAGCGTGAAGCTCGCCAGTGGCATGGTCGCTTGCCAGCTCTGAACTTACAGACTCACATGTATTCAAGTGATGCAAACCGTCGTTGGGTGAAGATCAACAACGTCGAGTACCATCAAGGTGATGTGGTTGATGGACAAGTCACGCTAAAAGAGATCCAACCGCAAGCAGTGATCGTCGAATTCCAAGGGGAACAAATCCGCATACCTGCGCTGTATGAATGGAAAGGGTAATAATACCGCTTGATTCTATTCCAAATCCAATTAGCCAGTGAGCTTTTGCCGCTGGCTTTTTTGTAGCCCCAACTTGGATTGGCTTATCGATTATAATTGTGCCCACGAGAAGGGGGAGCAACGCATTAGACGGGCTTAGAGAGCGAATATCACAGAGCCTCGTTGAACCAAACCAACAAAAAAGCCAGTCGAGTACGACTGGCTTTTCTTTATCGATTCAATTGGGAGCTATTATGCCCAACCTGCTGGCGATTTCTTTCTGCGAGGAATCAGGTGTGGCAGTACCAAACCAAATAGCAGACCAAGACCTGCAACACCACCACCGTAAGTGAAGTACTTCAGTAGCATGTCATCTTTTTGCGTGTCTAGCTTCGCGCGAAGTTCGCGGTTTTCTGTTTCAACAGAAGTAAGCTGGTCGCTGATTTCAGAGTATTTCTTCTCTAGGTCAGAAATCTGTTGGTTGCGCGTTTCTAGTGATGTCACTAGACCCGCTTTTTCGGTGTCTGAGTTCTGGCGTGCGTTTGCTAGTTGCTCTTTCACTTCTTTCAGCTCTTTCTCTACGCGAGGAAGGCGAATTGCCATGCTTTCTTGGTTCGTAACAAACTTGCTTTGCACCCAGCCTGTACGGCCACGAGCGTCACGGATTTGTGTGTAACCCGTGTCTTTGTTTGTTTGAAGAAGTTGTACTTTAGAGCCTGCGTTAACACTGCCCATAATGCGGTAAGTGTTGTTTGGACCAGAGTGCATAAAAGTGAATAGGTCATCAGAAATATAACGGTCTGCCGCTAGTGCCGCTGGCGCTGCTAGCAAAGTAAACAAAACCGTGATGATTAGTTTTTTCACAGTAAATCCCTTAACGATTTTCTTGGATACAGCTTTGGCACCGAATTATTGGAGCCGGAAATAGACGAATATTATGCAGTTTCAAACTTCGGTGCAACAAAGAAGGGAGGCAAAGCCTCCCTTTCTGTGCGTTTGAGTCAATAATGACAAAGAGCTTACATTGTATTGACGGTGTTTACTCTTACGAGAACATCGCTTGGATGCCGTAGAAGAATACTACTGCCAATAGTGCGCCTGCTGGTAGCGTAACGATCCAAGATGCAACGATGTTACGAACCACGCCTAGGTTAAGTGCTGCGATACCGCGAGCGAAACCTACACCTAGAACCGCACCTACTAGAGTTTGAGTAGTAGAGATAGGTAGACCAGTACCTGATGCTAGAACTACCGTACATGCTGTTGCTAGCTGAGCTGCAAAGCCACGGCTTGGTGTTAGTTCAGTAATACCAGTACCAACGGTAGCCATTACTTTATGACCTAGCGTTGCTAGACCAACTACGATACCAAAACCACCTAGCGGAAGAATCCACCATGCGATTGTGCTTTTCGCTGTAACTTCACCCATGTGTTCAACTGTTGAAACAACGGCAGACAGTGGACCGATCGCGTTAGCTACGTCGTTTGAACCGTGTGCGAATGCCATTGCACACGCTGTGATAACCATTAGTACGCTGAAGATACCTTCTACGCCAGCAAAGCTGTGGTCTTCTTCGCGGTTCGCGAATTTCTTCTGAATGTAGAAGTAACCGCCTGCCATTACTGCAGCAGAGACGATTGCTGCCCACATCCACGCTTCACCATTACTTAGGTGAAGGCCAACGTGTTTCAGACCTTTCTTAATTGTTACAAGTGCAATCACAATCGTCGTGATGAACATATACACTGGAACGAATCGTTTCGCGTTGAATAGTGGGTTCTCAGTATCAAAGATCAGACGCTGTGCGCTGACAAAGATAACGTAAGCAAAGAAGCCTGAGATAACCGGAGTAATAATCCAGCTACCGACAATCCCTTGAACACTGCTCCAGTCAACCGCTTCTGTACCTACAGACACACACGCAAAACCGATGATTGCACCGATGATAGAGTGAGTCGTTGATACAGGCCAGCCCATGTAAGAAGCAAGTAGAAGCCAAGTACCAGCCGCAAGAAGCGCTGACATCATGCCGTAGACAAGAATGTCAGGTTGGCTAGTAAATAGAGATGTTTCGATAACACCTTTACGGATAGTGTCGGTTACTTCACCGCCTGCAAGATATGCACCCGCAAATTCAAAGATCATTGCAATAATGATCGCTTGTTTAACGGTAAGCGCTTTTGAGCCAACAGATGTACCCATAGCATTAGCAACGTCGTTCGCGCCAATACCAATCGCCATCATGAAACCAAAAATCGCTGCAACAATAATCAGGACAGTGCCGTAGTTCGCAAGGATATCCATCGTAATACCTAGTTGTTTTATAACAAGCGGAGCAAAATTTTGCGCGCATCAGCCCATAAGACGGTGAAAATAGTCATCGTCCATCTGACACGCGTTAGTAATGCTCTTCGTTATGTCGTTAACTTATGTTTTAAGATCGAGATAGCATGACTTCCAAACGAGCACCTACGCGCTGCGCTTGGTCGGCAATACCACCTACCCATTCAAGAATCTTGTACAAGAACATGACATCGATAGGATTCATGTCAGCTTCAATCGCCATCAGTTGTTGGCGAAGTTCAATCTGCATTGCATCGGTGTCATCTTCAATTACGTCCAACTGATGAATCATTTCAGCAACGAGCGTTACTTCACGGCCTTTGAAGCCGGTCTCTAGGAGTTCATCAAGTTCGTTGATCACTTTTTGCGCCTGATCAGCCGCATCAAGACAACGTTGAACGTATGCGAGGAAGTTTGGTTGGAGAGCCTCAGGAATGACAAGTTGACGACCATATACACGGCCAGCAATGTCTTTTGCCAGGTTAGCAAGCTTGTCTTGTTGAGTCAGAAGCTCAAGCATGTCAGTACGATCGACTGGCATAAACAAACCGCGAGGCAGTTTTAGACGGATTTCACGTTTCAGCACGTCCGCTTCTTTCTCTAGGTGAGAAATTTGAGCACGGATTTCAGCTGCTTTTTCCCAGTCACCCTTTGAAGAAACTTCAAAGAACTTAACCAGGTGTGAACAACATTCGTTGACACACACAACGTGGCGCTGCAAAGGCTTAATTGGGGACTTTGCAAATAACCCCATAATTGTATTTACTGGCATGGTCATTCAACCTAATAACTATAACCTTAAAAAAACATACACCATTTCTTGGCGAAATGTTGAACGATGGCTATAAAGGCGCGCATGTTAACGCATTAAATCGCTCATTAAAACTGTTTTAGATCATCATTCGGGCGATATTTCTTTCTTGCCGTGTGAGAAATTAGGCAATATCCTGTTTCTATCTGCTTTGAAAGGTATAGCTATGGAAACCGAGATAGAACTGAAGTTTTTTGTTTCTCCTGAATTTTCAGAAACTTTAAGAGCTAAAATTTCCGAAACAAAAGTACTTCAGCACAGTAGTCGTGACTTAGGTAACACCTACTTTGATACCGCTGATAAATGGTTAAGAAAGCACGACATTGGTTTAAGAATTCGCCGTTTTGATGATGTTTTTGTCCAAACCGTAAAAACAGCAGGACGCGTTGTTGCGGGCCTTCATCAAAGACCAGAATACAACGCTGAGCACACCAGTAATGAGCCAGACCTCACGCTTCACCCTTCTGACATCTGGCCAACAGGTAAAGATGTCGCAACACTGCAAGCTGAGCTGACGCCTCTATTCTCTACTAACTTCACTCGCGAACAGTGGCTGATTGGTATGCCTGATGGCAGCCAAATTGAAGTCGCGTTCGACCAAGGCGCTGTGATTGCCCAAGGTGAAGATGGCGAAGAGAAACAAGATCCTATCTGTGAAGTTGAGCTAGAACTGAAATCTGGTCAAACAGAAGCGCTGTTCACGCTTGCTCGCAGCTTGTGTGACGCGGGCGGTATGCGTCTGGGTAACTT
Organism: Vibrio sp. D173a; assembly: GCF_030248475.1. NCBI lineage: Bacteria > Pseudomonadati > Pseudomonadota > Gammaproteobacteria > Vibrionales > Vibrionaceae > Vibrio > Vibrio sp. D173a. The sequence goes on along the minus strand of NZ_JAHGAH010000005.1, from coordinate 58,971 downwards.
AAGCAAAGCGGCTAAAGGCTACCGTTTAGCAAGTGGCTACGCAGGTGATGAAGTCAAACCGCTGGCATTGGTCGACAGCACGAAAAACGACACCGTTGAATACTGCCTAATTAATTCACTAGAGCATGCGTTGTCGCATTGGCATTACCACGAGCAAATCTATGCTGAGCGTGATTGTGTTGAATCACTACGTGAAATCGTCAATGCGATTCGCTTTATCCGCCAAACTTTCACAATTTTTGGCAGTATGGTGCCGCGCCGAGCAAGTGCTATTTTGCGCCAAGAAATGAAGTGGCTCGAAGAAGAGCTAGAGTGGCTGGATGAACACGCGCACTTGGAAGAGCTGCTGGATGATAAAGGCAACGTGCTGCGTAAGCTTGATGCACGTAAGTTCTTAGTGTCTGAGCTGACTCAACAATTAGGTGAGCTCCCAAGTCGCGAAGCAGTGCTAGAACTACTGAGTTCGGCACGTTACACCAGTTTACTGCTGGATTTGAGCCGTTGGATCTTAACGCGCGGCTGGCAGCCATTCCTTGATGACAAGGCGCGCGAAAAGATGTCGAGCAACATCCAAGCCTTCTCTGTGAAGCAATTGGATCGCACTTGGGCTGAGCTGATGGAAGCTTTCCCTGCTGAGCGCGACTTATCAGCACAAGAGTATGTGGATCAACGTTACCGCTTGCTGCGTAACCTTTACACAGGTATTGGTTTTGCGAGTTTGTACGATGCCGAGGAGCGTACCAGCTTCCGTCTGCCGTGGGCGGATTTAGTGCACGGCATTGATGACCTACTGATGCTTAACCATCTGTTGCCATTAGTTGGCATGTTAGAAGGGGAAGAGCAAGAGCAACTTGAGCGTTGGTTACATCGCCAAGAGCGTTCCATTCTGCATGCGATGGATCAGACTCGAGCCATCAGCGTTGAAGTCGAACCCTACTGGCAAGAATAAAAACGAAAATAGGACCACAAGGTCCTATTTTTTTGTCTGTTGTTTTTTTTTTGCTCATGCAGTTCATCTTCGATCGATTGCAATCGATTTAAGATCTGTTCCTGCCTATCCAACACCTGTTCCAACAGTTTCTCTTTATTCTTTGAACGATTGTCTTGCTGGCGAGTTGGTGCTGTGAGAATCGATGTAATCAAACCTGAAATCATACCGAAGATACCCACGCCACAAATGATGATCAGCACCGCTAACAATTTGCCAGCCGTCGTGACTGGATAATGATCGCCATAACCTACGGTTGATATGGTGACAAAAGCCCACCACAAAGCGTCCGTACCCGTCTGAATGTTTGCCTCGGGGTTTTGTCCTTCGATAAATAGCATCGCGCTCGAACCAAGCGTAATGAGCACTACCATCAACAACAAGATTGAGGCTAATGTGGTTTCACGACGGTTTTGCTTGAGCTGGAAAAGAATGAATTTAGAAGAGCGTAAGACCAAGATGACACGCAAGATGTGAAATAAGCGTGCGTAGCGCAATGGCTCGATCATTGGGATGCTCGCCACAAAATCGATCCAGTGATGTTTGAGAAATGACCATCGATCTGCGGCTCGGATCAAATCTACGATGAGCTGAAGTAGAAAAATACTACAGATTATAAAATCCAGACCGATAAGTACTTGTCGGGTTTCGTGATCAAGCGGGAAAAACAACAGGCCAGAGATCACAAATAGTGCCATGAAGGACAAGATTAGTGATAGCAACCCCATCGGTTTAGTGCTGTCTTTGATATCATGGTTTTTCATACGAAGCTCGAAATAAATCGCGCAACCAGAGCCAAGTGCGCGCATAACTATAAGTAATACATAGACTATATAAGACTCGGTGGAGAACTGACAATGGAAAAGCTGGCATTTAAGCCGTGGGAAAGGGTGATATCCGACATCAAGCTCGTTCCGAAAATGGTCATGTTGATGGTATTCAGTACCATCCTGATTGTGGCAAAACAACTTTGGGGCGCTAATACGTTTTACAACTCATTACTTGCGGCGACACAGAATGAGCAAGTCGCCCAACAACATTATGAAGCTTATCTCACGCAAGTTGCATGGCAAACGGCATTATTTCGTTGTTTTTGTCGTGCTGTTGCTGGCGGCGGCACGCGTCATGCTTCGTCAAACGCAGTACTTGAGTGATGCGATCAAGCTAATGGCGAGTAAAAACCTATCTGTGCCTTTCGGTATGGATTGTAAAGACGAATACGGTGACGTAGCACGCGAGCTAGAGAAAACACGTCGTCAGTTGCACGATGTGATTCAAATGCAGATCAACGCCTCTGATGAACTGGCGACACTGACAGAAGTAATGACACTCAGCATGTCGGAAACCAAAGAGTCAGCGCAAGAAGAGTTCAATGAGATCGACCAACTTGCAACAGCCATGAGCGAGATGTCCTCGACGGTTCAAACGGTTGCAGATCATGCTCAAACTGCCTCAAGCTTAACTGAGCAAGCTTCAACACAAGCGGTGACAGGTCAGCAATTCCTACAGAAAACTGTGTCTAAGATGAGCGAACTGTCATCGGATATCGCTTCTTCGGCAAGTGCCGTTAACCAAGTAGAAGAACGTGTTGATGCCATCGGCAGCGTAGTTGGCACCATCCAAGGTATTTCTGAGCAAACTAACTTGCTCGCTCTAAATGCCGCAATTGAAGCAGCGCGAGCGGGTGAAGCTGGTCGTGGCTTTGCGGTGGTTGCAGATGAAGTTCGTAACCTTGCACAACGCACTCAGCAAGCGACAGTGGAAATTCAAGAGATGATCACCCAGCTTCAATCAAGCGCAACCTCAGCGGTTGAGTTGATGGAGAAGAGTGTGGTTGAAGCGGCTGAAGGTGTAGAACTGGTTTCGAATGCGGGCAGCGAGCTTGACGGTATTGTTGGCCAAGTGACGCAAATCAACGACATGAACTTCCAGATCGCAACGGCGTCAGGTCAGCAAAGTAGCGTCGCAGAAGAAATGAGCCAGAACCTAACAAACGTCCGTGAGTTAGTAGAAGCATCGGTAGTGGTTGTTACCGAGTTATTGGAAACTTCTGAGATGATGCAAAACAATGCCGAAGAGCTAGATAAGAAGATTAAATCTTTTGAAGTCTAGTTTCAGTAAGCTTTGATAAAACGCCCACAAACCTTTTGTGGGCGTTTTTATTTATACCAACTCTGGTATAAAAGAGTGTATACCTCTCAAACCACAGTGCTTTTCACACAAGGAAGAAAAATGCAGCTGCCTTCTTCACTGATTTCTGTCGCGGATTCTGCGGTTCAAAACGCCGAGCAAGCGGGATATTTTCAACAATGGCCAAGTGAGATTGCCGAGCAGTTTCGTTTTGTCTCTGGCCTTAGCAAGTTCATTACCGAAGTGATTCATCGTGATGAGAAGCTGGCGCAAGACTTGCCCTCTATGCTCTCAGAAAGCAGTCGACAACAAGCGTATCGTGCACGCTTGGCTGAGCTCTTAGCTGAATGCCAAGATGAAATGGCTGGCCATCGTGTGCTGCGCCAGTTCCGTAACCGCGAGATGGCCTACATTGCGTGGAAAGACTTCACTCATACTTGGACATTAGAAGAGTCGCTCAGTCATTTGTCTCAATTGGCTGAGGCGATGATCTTCGAAACTTACCAATGGCAGTACAAGGTTTGCTGCAACGAGTGGGGCACCCCAACCAATGCGGAAGGTGAAGCGCAACCTATGCTGATCATCGGCATGGGCAAGCTTGGTGGCGGTGAGCTGAACTTCTCTTCTGATATCGACCTGATTTTCACTTATCCAGAAAACGGTGAGACCCAAGGTGCGCGCCGCAGCATTGCCAACGCGCAGTTCTTTACCCGTTTGGGTCAGCGCATCATTAAAGCACTCGACCAACAAACCTTTGATGGCTTCTGTTACCGCGTGGACATGCGTTTGCGCCCGTTTGGTGAAAGTGGCCCGTTGGTCATGAGCTACGCAGCGCTCGAAGACTATTACCAAGAACAGGGAAGGGATTGGGAACGCTACGCGATGATCAAAGCGCGCGTGATGGGCAGCGAGATGTATCCGCAATATCAAGAGTTACGCCAGATGCTGCGTCCGTTTGTTTTCCGTCGTTATATCGACTTCAGTGCGATTCAATCCCTGCGCCGCATGAAATCCATGATCAGCAGTGAAGTGCGCCGTCGTGGTTTGAGTAACAACATCAAATTGGGCGCGGGCGGCATTCGTGAGATTGAGTTTATCGCTCAAGTGTTCCAGTTAATTCGTGGTGGTCGCGAGCCATCTTTACGTGGCCGTGGCCTGCTAGAAACCTTAAGTGCAATCGGTGAATTGGGTCAGCTAACTCAACCAGAGGTCGATAACCTTGAAGCGGCTTATAAGTACCTGCGCCAACTAGAAAACTTGCTGCAAGCGATGGTAGACAAGCAAACGCAAACTTTGCCCGATTGTGCAGACGAGCAGCTAAAACTTGCCACTGCAATGCGCTTTGATAGTTGGGATGCGCTCATTGCTCAAACTCAACAACACATGGCAAACGTGCATAAGGTGTTTGAAAGCTTGATTGGTGATGATGAAGAGGACGAAGCGGAAGCCGTCGCTCGTCATTTCCATGAGTTGTGGGACATGGCGACTAAACAAGACGTGCTTGAACACGTTCTACAAGAGGACATCAAAGCTGAGAACCCAGAACACTTGGCTAAAACCATCATGCAGTTCAAAGCAGATTTGGCGAAGAAGACACTTGGCCCACGTGGTCGAGAAGTGCTGACCAAATTGATGCCAAAAGTGTTTGATGCAGTATTTGCCCACCCAGATGCGCAATTTGGTTTGCCGCGAGTTTTGCACTTGCTGCACAACATCTGTACTCGAACAACGTACCTTGAGTTGTTGGATGAGCATCCGGCGGCGTTAGTGCAATTGGTTCGCCTGTGTACCGCTAGCCCAATGATTTCAGAGCAGCTATCGCGCTACCCGATTCTGCTCGATGAGTTGATCGATCCTCAGCATCTGTACAACCCAATTCCACTCGATAGCTACCGAACAGAGCTACGTGACTTCCTTGCTCGCATTCCAGAGGATGATATGGAGCAGCAAATGGAAGCGCTGCGTCAGTTTAAGCAGATCTGTATCCTCCGCATTGCCGCTGCAGACATTGCTGGCGTACTTCCTGTGATGAAAGTGAGTGACCACTTAACCTACTTGGCAGAAGCGATTGTCGAAGCGGTAGTGAACCAAGCGTGGTTACAAGTGTCGGAAAAATATGGCGAACCGACGCATGTCAAAGATCGTGAAGGCAAGGGCTTTGCTGTCATTGGTTACGGGAAAGTTGGCGGCTGGGAGCTGGGCTATAACTCAGACCTTGATATCGTCTTCATGCATGATTGCCCAGTAAACGTCTATACCGATGGTAAGAAAGAAATCGATGGTCGCCAGTTCTACCTTCGTTTGGCGCAGCGCATCATTCATATTTTCTCAACCCGCACTGCATCAGGCATTCTGTACGAAGTGGATACTCGCTTACGTCCATCTGGCGCTTCAGGCTTGTTGGTAAGCCCAACCGATGCGTTTGACGACTACCAACATAAAGACGCTTGGACGTGGGAGCATCAAGCCCTAGTGCGTGCGCGCATGATTTATGGTGATGAGCCTTTGGCGATTGCCTTCCACAACACGCGTCATGACGTGCTGTGTAAACCGCGTGACCAAGACACGCTAAAGAAAGACGTGGTCGATATGCGTGAGAAAATGCGTGACCACTTGGGCGGGAAAAAGTCCGGTCGTTTTATGCTTAAGCAAGATAACGGCGGCATTACCGATATTGAATTTCTCGCTCAATACCTTGTGCTCAACTACAGTCACAGTAAGCCGAAGCTGATTCGCTGGTGCGATAATGTACGTATTTTTGAAACCCTGATTGCACAAGGTGTCATGGAAGAAGATCAAGCGATGCAACTGACGCGCGCATACACATCAATGCGTGACGAGATTCATCGTCGAAACTTGCTTAACTTAGATGCCGATGTGGCGGAAGAGAAATTTGTTGCTGAGCGAGAGTGGGTGAAGCAAGCATGGAATCAATGGTTTGCCTAAGCAGAAGTCGTGCACAAGGTTCAGCCTAGAAAAAGGCTGTGTTAAACTCACCGTGATTTAATTTTTGGAGACCAATAATGAAACCAATTCTACCTGATTACAACAGCGCTGGTGTGCTTATCATCGGCGATGTCATGCTAGATCGTTACTGGTATGGCCCGACTGGACGTATTTCTCCTGAAGCGCCAGTACCTGTTGTGAAAGTAGAAAACAATGAAGAGCGTCCGGGTGGTGCTGCGAACGTAGCAATGAACATTGCTTCACTCGGCGGTCACGCTCACATTGTTGGTCTAACGGGTATGGATGAGCCAGCGAAAGTACTGACGGAAACACTGAACTCGCTAAAAGTGAAATGCGATTTCGTTGCGCTGCCAGAGTACCCAACTATCACTAAGCTTCGCGTGATGAGCCGTGGTCAGCAATTGATTCGCCTGGATTTCGAAGACAAGTTCGAGAACACAGACGCTGAGCCAGTGCTGTCTCGCATGGAAACCGCACTACCAAGTGTGAAAGCAGTGATCATGTCTGACTACGCTAAAGGCTCTCTAGAACACGTGCAGGCTTACATTCAGAAAGCACGCGCTGCAAACATCCCTGTCTTCATTGACCCGAAGGGTGCGGACTTTGAACGCTACCGCGGAGCAACACTGCTTACTCCAAACATGAAAGAGTTCGAAGACGTTGTGGGTAAAGTGAAATCTGACCAAGAGCTAGTTGAGAAAGCACTGGCTTTGGTTGAAGAGTTCGAATTTGAAGCGCTATTGGTAACACGCAGCGAAAACGGTATGACCTTGATTCGCCGTGGGCAAGAGCCATTCCATTTGCCGACCCAAGCGAAAGAAGTGTACGACGTGACAGGCGCTGGTGACACAGTTATCTCTGTTCTTGCAGCATCTGTTGCTGCGGGTAAATCGTTTGAGGAAGCGTGTGCACTAGCAAACGCAGCCGCAGGTGTTGTGGTTGGCAAACTTGGTACATCAACGCTTTCTGAGATTGAGTTAGCAGAAGCGATTCACGGTAGCCAAGACACAGACTACGGTGTGATTTCAGAACAAGCACTGATTGAAGCAGTGAAGAAAGCACGTGCGAAAGGTGAGAAGGTTGTAATGACTAATGGTTGTTTCGACATTCTACACGCAGGACATGTGTCTTACTTAAACCATGCCGCTGAGCTGGGCGATCGCCTAATCGTTGCGGTCAATACCGATGAATCAGTGAAACGCCTTAAAGGCCCTGGTCGTCCAGTAAACCCAACTGATCGCCGTATGGCGGTACTGGCAGGCCTTGGCGCAGTAGATTGGGTTGTACCTTTCAGTGAAGATACACCGCAGCGTTTGATCTCTGAAGTGTTGCCAAGCTTGCTAGTGAAAGGCGGCGACTACAAACCAGAAGAGATTGCAGGTGGTAAAGAAGTGATTGCCGCAGGCGGTGAAGTGCGCGTACTGAACTTCGAAGATGGTTGCTCAACCAGTGAAATCATCAATGCCATCAAAGGCGGTAAAGGCTAATTCGTTTCTCGCCAAATTGATTATTAAAGGTCGCTTTCGAGCGGCCTTTGTTGTTTTTGGAGGAGTGAACCCAACCATAAACGCATTCCAGTCCTCCTCCTTTTCAAGGCGGAGTTAGAGGGGGTTAATGCTCGATGATTGAAGCCAGTGCAGTCAATTAGATCGAGAAGCAACCCTTGCCGAACCCTCCCCTTCGAAAGAGGAGGGGATCTAAAGCGCACTTGGCTTGGTTACTTTCTCCAACAAAAAACGCCAGTTGAAAAATCAACTGGCGTCTTGCGTGTTACTTAAATACCGATGCTTATTTTGCTGGCTTAAGGCCTGCATCCACATCTAGGATATCTTGCTCGCTCAATGTACCTACCGCTTGACGAAGCTGTAGGCCTGCAAGGATGTAGTTGTAACGTGCGTCTGATAGGTTCTTGTTCGCATCGTATAGACGACGAGTTGCGTCTAGTACATCAACGATAGTACGAGTACCTACATCGAAGCCTGCTTCTGTTGCCTCAAGGGCAGATTGTGCTGACACTACAGATTGCTCGTACGCTTTTAGTGCGCCGATAGAAGCGTTGATGTTGTTGTTCTGTGCACGCACTTCTTTCACAACACTACGGTATTCTTTCTCTAGTTCTTCACTTGCTGACACATAGCCGTATTCTGCTTGTTTCACTTCAGACGTTGTACGACCACCTGTGTATAGCGGCACAGCTAGGTTCACGCCAACATTGAAGCCGTCGGTTGTGTTATCTGCTGTACTTTCTGCTGTGTCGGAGTAGTTGTAACCACCGTCTAGAGATAGCGTCGGTAGGTGACCAGAGCTCGCTAGCGAAATGTTATCGCGAGCGATGTCTTGTGCGATACGCGCAGACAGTAGACTCAGGTTGGTTGTCTTCGCTTCTTCAATCAATGTTTCTGCTGATTCAGAAGAGCGGCTTGCAGAGAAACGCGCTGTATCCAGAACGTTTAGGTTCTTGTGCTCTTGGCCTGTGATTTCACGTAGCGATTCGTAGCTGTTGATCAGATCGTTTTCTGCTAATACTTCATCGGCTAGTACTGCATCGTACTGTGCCTGCGCATCGTGTACGTCAGTGATGGCTGATAGACCTACTTCAAAACGTTGCTTAGTTTGTTCAAGCTGACGGCCAACCGCTGCTTTTTCTGCACGAACAAATACTAAGTTATCTTGTGCACGTAGTACTTCAAAGTAAGCTTGAGAAACTCGAAGGATCAAACCTTGTTGTGTTGCGGCGTATGTTGCATCCGCACGACGAGCCGTTTTCTCCGCGGTATCTAAAGTGATCCAAGATGCACGGTTGTATAGCTCTTGCGAGAATCCAACACCAGCAGAAAGAACATTTTGGTCGTTATCGCGGTCTTCTCTGAAGACTGGTGTGTTTTTGTCGTAGTCAGTCTCACCACGAGCGATGTCGTAACCCGCAGTTAAGTTGATTTGTGGTAGTAGGGCACTGCGGCTAGAGTTGATTGCTTCAAAAGCTTGATCACGCTGCGCTGCTACACTGAGCAATTGAGGGTCGTTTTGTTTTGCTAAGTCATAGATTTCAGCAAGAGAGTCTGCCCATGCAGATGTGCTCATACTGCCTAGCGCTGCACTGATAAATAGTGGAAGCAGTTTTTTCATTTTCTATTCCCGCGGTCTATAGATTGGTTAATTCTCAGTAGTTTAACTCAATTTGGACGATATTTACTCGAAACTTTGCACTTTTTTACACGTAATTATCCACTTGTGCAATAAGTAATTGGCGAAGGCTTAAAATAATTTATAACTATTGTACAAAAAGTTGAGCCAAGTCCTTTGAGCAAGCGAATAACAATGAGTAAACTACAAGATTCACTCAGAGAGGTGCTGAATGCAACAGTGTGACAAGCAACAGAACGATCTTACTTCCCAAGATGTGGAAATAATCTCGAAAGAAACCGTGTTTAAAGGTTTCTTTAAAATGGTGAAATACCGTTTTAAGCATAGGTTATTTGCTGGTGGTTGGAGTGGGATTGTCGAACGAGAAATGTTCGAACGTGGTCATGCTGCCGCCATGCTCCCGTATGATCCTGTGACTGATCAGGTTGTGATCATTGAACAGATCAGAGTAGGAGCCTTGGAACATTCATACCCATGGCAGTACGAAATTGTCGCTGGCATGATTGATCGTGACGAATCTGCTGAAGAGGTGATTCGTCGAGAAGCGGAAGAAGAAGCGGGTATTCAGGTCGGACGTGTGGCTCCGATAACCTCTTATTACCCTTCTTCTGGCGGTTGCTCTGAAAAGCTGGATGTATTCATTGGCGAAGTGGATGCAACTAAAGCGCATGGCATTCATGGTTTAGACTATGAGAATGAAGATATTCGAGTCCATGTCATGAGTCGTGAAACCGCGTATCAGTGGGTGAAAGATGGAAAATTCGAAAACGGTGCCTCAATCATTGCTCTTCAATGGTTGCAGTTAAATCACCAAGAATTGACATCGCAATGGGAAGTTTCCCCGAAAGTGGAGAGTAAGTAATGGCACAAGTAGCTGAAAAACAGCGATACCATGTCGACTTAGCCGGTCTAATGAGAACTTATGAGACCAACTACGCTAAGTTGAACGCCTTGTTGCCTGCCTCTGCTGAAGTTGGTGATGTTCGCTGCTATCAAGCGGCAAACATGGTTTACCAACTGACCGTGAATGAAATCACAAAATACACCACAGTTGTTGAGATATGTCAGAGTGATGAAACACCAGTGTTTCCTTTACCTACGATGTCTGTCAGGCTTTATCACGATGCGAGAGTCGCTGAAGTATGCTCAAGCGGAGAGTTTTCTCGCATCAAAGCTAAATATGATTATCCCAACGACCAGTTGATGCAGAAAGATGAAAAGCATCAACTTAATACGTTCCTTGGTGAATGGCTGACATTCTGTTTACGAAGTGGCATTAGTAGAACGCCACTTGCCTTCAATTGATTGTCATGTCACTAAAGGAAAATAACTAAAAACTATATAGTGGACGAATCAGGTTTTCATTTTGCAATCATCTAGTGACAGCATAAAGCTATTACAAATCACGGATACTCACCTGTTTGAGGCAGATGAGGGCAGTTTGCTGAGCGTAAGAACCGCTGACAGCTTCGCAGCCGTGGTACAAGAGATTCTTAATCACCAAGTGCAGTATGAATACATTTTGGCAACGGGTGATATTTCACAAGACCATAGTGCCGAGTCTTACCAGCGTTTTGCTGAGGGTATCGCGCCGCTGAAAAAAGATTGTTTCTGGCTTCCAGGCAACCACGACTACAAGCCAAATATGGGCAGTGTACTGCCATCTCCTCAAATTCAAGCTGCTGAGCATGTGATGCTTGGTGAGCATTGGCAGTTAGTCTTATTGGATTCACAAGTGGTGGGTGTACCCCACGGACGTTTGAGTGACCAACAGTTAGCACTGTTAGAAGAAAAACTGGCAGAAAACCCGCAAAGACATACCTTGGTGCTATTACACCACCACCCATTGTTGGTAGGAAGTGCTTGGTTAGATCAGCATGCATTGAAAGATGCGGATGCTTTCTGGCAAGTGGTGGACCGTTTTGAGAACGTAAAAGGCATTTTATGTGGTCATGTGCACCAAGACATGAATGTTCTTTATAATGGCATCCGCGTGATGGCAACGCCGTCGACTTGTGTGCAATTTAAACCGGACTCCGATGATTTTGCACTTGATACAGAATCACCAGGTTGGCGAGAACTTGAGTTGCACAGTAATGGTGACATTACCACAGAAGTCAACCGACTACCCGATGGCCAATTCCAGCCAGACTTTAATTCAAACGGATACTAATCATTATCACGCCCGAACCTTATGTTCGGGCTTACTTTTTTAACGTGAGGCGATCATGAGCAAACCTTCTTTGCTGCTTTATATCCATGGCTTTAACAGCTCGCCGCTTTCCATGAAAGCGAACCTAATGAAAGCGTACTGTGAACAGCAGCGACCGGATATCAAGGTTGTCGTACCTCAACTACCTTGTTTCCCTGAACTGGCTGCTCAATGTTTGCTTGAGATCGTTGAGCAACATCAAGGCGACTACAACATTGGCCTTGTTGGCAGTTCGCTAGGCGGTTACATGTCAACGTGGCTAAATGCGAAATTTGGTTTTCGCGCCGTCGTCGTAAACCCAGCAGTAAAGCCTTATGAATTGCTGGTGGATTACCTTGGTGAGCAAACCAACCCGTATACGCACGAAACCTATACACTTGAAGCTTGTCATATTGACGAGCTGAAAGCACTTGATGTACAAAGCATCGCGTCGCCTGAGTCTTTCTGGTTGTTACAGCAAACGGAAGACGAGGTTTTGGACTATCGCCAGGCCGTAGAAAAGTTCGCGCGAGCGAAACAAACGGTAGAAGAAGGTGGTGATCACAGTTTTATCGGCTTTGAGCGTTATCCTGCTCAAATCATTGAATTCCTAAAACTGTAATACTATCGAGACGATTGGAATAGGCTCATAGTTTTAATTGCCATATCCAACCGTTTCTTGACATAGTTGGCAGGCTTTCCGACTATGTTTTGCCAAAAAAGATCTTAAGGGTATGAAGCCCTGACTACTTTGTTATGCATGACCTTATCTTTGATAAGCACGCAGACGGGGTAGCTTTTTCGTTTCTCGAGTACGCCTGCACATTCGCGGGGCTCGGGTTACAAGTAAACTTTGAGAACAATTCCGTATTATGACTGAACAATATAATGCTGGTGCCATTGAAGTACTGAATGGCTTAGAGCCAGTACGTCGCCGACCAGGGATGTATACGGATACAGCGCGCCCAAACCACTTGGGCCAAGAAGTTATCGATAACAGTGTCGATGAAGCGCTAGCCGGACATGCCTCAAAAGTACAAGTCATCCTACATGCTGACCAATCACTAGAAGTGATCGATGATGGTCGAGGCATGCCTGTTGATATCCACCCAGAAGAGAAGGTATCAGGTGTTGAACTGATCCTATGTAAGCTTCACGCAGGTGGTAAATTCTCTAATAAGAACTACCAATTCTCTGGTGGTCTACACGGTGTAGGTATCTCAGTAGTAAACGCGTTGTCCAAGCGTGTTGAAGTGACGGTCCGTCGTGACGGTCAAGTGTATGAGATTGCTTTTGAACACGGTGATAAGGTTTCTGACCTAACGGTTACGGGCACATGTGGCCGTCGCAACCGTGGTACCAGTGTACACTTCTGGCCAGATGCAAAGTACTTTGATTCTGCAAACTTCTCGGTAACACGTTTGGTGAATAACCTACGTGCGAAAGCAGTACTTTGCCCGGGTCTAGAGATTACGTTTACCGATAAAGTAAACAACAAAGACTACAAATGGCACTACGAAGATGGTCTTAAAGACTATCTAGCGGAAGGTGTGAAAGGTTATCCAGTTCTCCCTGAAGAACCATTTACTGGTGAGTTCTCAGCAGAAACTGAAGCAGCAAACTGGGCGGTGATCTGGCAGCCAGAAGGCGGCGAGATGATCACGGAAAGTTACGTGAACCTTATCCCAACCGCACAGGGTGGTACGCACGTTAATGGCCTGCGCCAAGGCTTGCTTGATGCAATGCGTGAGTTCTGTGAATTCCGTAACTTATTGCCTCGTGGCGTGAAGCTAACGGGTGATGACGTTTTCGACCGCTGTTCTTACGTTCTGTCAGTTAAGATTCAAGATCCGCAATTTGCCGGTCAGACCAAAGAGCGTCTGTCTTCTCGTCAGACGGCTGCCTTTGTCTCTGGTGTCGTAAAAGACGCATTCAGCCTTTGGTTGAACGAAAAGCCGCAGCTGGCTGAACAGTTAGCGGAAGTGTGTATCGCTAACGCACACCGTCGTATGCGCGCGAGCAAAAAGGTTGTACGTAAGAAGGTCGCATCAGGTCCTGCACTACCAGGTAAACTGACCGACTGTTCTGTACAAGACCTTAACCGCACCGAAATCTTCTTCGTAGAGGGTGACTCGGCGGGTGGTTCTGCTAAACAAGCACGTGATCGTGAGTTCCAAGCGGTGATGCCACTGCGCGGTAAGATCCTGAATACGTGGGAGGTCTCTGCAGACCAAGTGCTTGCATCTCAAGAGGTGCACGACATCTCAGTTGCTTTGGGTATCGACCCAGACAGTGACAACCTAGACAGCCTGCGTTACGGTAAGATCTGTATCCTTGCCGATGCGGACTCGGATGGTCTACACATCGCAACGCTGTTATGTGCACTGTTCACGCGTCACTTCCGTGCGCTGGTTGAAGCTGGTCATATCTACGTAGCCATGCCGCCTCTGTACCGTATCGACTGTGGCAAAGAAGTATTCTATGCCCTAGACGATGACGAAAAAGATGGCGTACTAGAGCGCTTGTCGAAGAAGAAAGCCAAAATCAACGTGCAACGATTCAAAGGTCTGGGTGAGATGAACCCACTTCAGTTGCGCGAAACAACCATGGATCCAAACACGCGTCGCCTGGTTCAGTTAACCATTGATGACTCGGCGGCGACCATGGAAATGATGGACATGCTGCTTGGTAAGAAACGAGCAGATGATCGTCGTTCTTGGCTACAAAACAACGGCGATATGGCAGAGGTTTAACGGATGTCTACAGAAATTACTTACGATGGCGTTGAACAGTTGCCTATGCGCAAGTTCACCGAAGACGCTTATCTGAACTACTCGATGTACGTAATTATGGACCGCGCATTGCCATACATTGGCGATGGTTTGAAACCGGTTCAACGACGCATCATTTACGCAATGTCGGAACTTGGTCTTTCGGCATCAGCGAAATACAAAAAATCAGCACGTACCGTTGGTGACGTACTGGGTAAATACCACCCGCACGGTGACTCTGCGTGTTACGAAGCGATGGTACTCATGGCACAGCCATTCTCTTACCGTTACCCATTGGTTGACGGTCAGGGTAACTGGGGTGCGCCAGATGATCCGAAATCATTCGCGGCAATGCGTTATACCGAAGCAAAACTGTCTAAGTTTGCCGAAGTACTGCTGGGCGAATTGGGTCAGGGTACGGTTGAATGGCAACCTAACTTTGATGGCACGATGAAAGAGCCACAAATGTTGCCAGCACGTCTGCCTCATATCCTGCTAAACGGTGTTACTGGTATCGCGGTTGGTATGGCGACAGATATTCCGCCTCACAACGTTCGTGAAGTGGCGGATGCGACCATCCATTTGATCGACAACCCGAAAGCGGAACTGCCAGATGTGATGCAGTTCGTTAAAGGCCCAGACTACCCGACAGAAGCAGAAATCATTTCGCCGCAAGCGGATATCGAGAAGATTTACCGTAACGGTCGCGGCAGCATCAAGATGCGCGCGGTATGGCACAAAGAAGGCTCAGATATCGTTATCACTTCTCTGCCACACCAAGTATCAGGTGCGAAACTGCTTGAGCAAATCGCAAACCAAATGCGCGCTAAGAAGCTGCCTATGGTTGACGACCTTCGCGATGAATCGGATCACGAGAACCCAACGCGTATCGTTGTGGTTCCGAAGTCAAATCGCGTAGATTGCGATCTGTTGATGAACCACTTGTTCGCTTCAACCGATCTTGAGCGCAGCTACCGTGTTAACTTGAACATGATTGGTTTGGATAACCGTCCTCAAGTTAAAGGTCTGGTTCAAATTCTGTCTGAGTGGATCGAGTTCCGTCGCACGACTGTACGTCGCCGTCTACAACACCGCCTAGACAAAGTCATGGCTCGTCTACACATCTTGGAAGGTTTGTTGGTTGCTTACCTAAACCTAGATGAAGTGATTGAGATCATTCGTACTGAAGACGATCCAAAAGCAGTGCTGATGGAACGCTTTGGTATTACCGATATCCAAGCGGATGCAATTCTAGATACCAAACTTCGTCACCTAGCCAAACTAGAAGAGATGAAGATCCGTGGTGAGCAAGACGAGCTAGAGAAAGAGCGTGAGAAGCTAGAACAGCTACTAGGTTCTGAGCGTCGTCTAAACACACTACTGAAGAAAGAAATCAAAGCAGACGCAGAGAAGTACGGCGATGATCGTCGTTCTCCAATGATTGAACGTGCAGAAGCAAAAGCGCTGACTGAACGCGACCTAGTACCAAGCGAGCCAATCACGGTTGTGCTTTCTGAGAAAGGTTGGATTCGTCACGCGAAAGGTCACGATGTGGATGCAGAAGGCTTGAGCTACAAGTCTGGTGATAAATACCTAGCGCATGCGCGCGGTAAGAGTAACCAGCAAGCGGTATTCTTTGGCAGTGATGGCCGAAGCTACTCACTTGAGTCGCATTCATTACCGTCAGCACGAAGCCAAGGTGAACCGATTACTGGTCGCTTGAATATCACTGCGGGCAGCAATATTCGCCAAGTGATCATGGGTGAAGAAGAGCAGTTATGGCTGGTGGGTTCTGACGCGGGTTACGGCTTTGTATGTAAAGGCTCTGAGCTACTGTCTAAGAACCGAAGCGGTAAAGCCTTGGTGACGCTACCTGCAAACTCTGAGGTGATGACACCGAAGACGATTGCTGATTTGGATTCGGATGAAATTCTCGCGATTACCAACCAAGGTCGTATGTTGTTGTTCCCAATTAAAGACCTACCGCAATTGGCGAAAGGTAAGGGTAACAAGATCATCAACATTCCAGCGGCGAAGGCGAAAGAGCGTGAAGAGGTGCTTTCTCACTTGATGGCTCTGCCACAAGGCGCGTCTCTAACCTTGTATGCAGGTAAGCGTAAACTAGGCTTGAAACCTGCTGACCTTGAGAACTTCCGTGGTGAACGTGGACGCCGAGGTAGCTTACTACCACGCGGTCTACAGCGCGTAACACGAATTGAAATTGAGATGGGCGGAAGCGCAGAAGTTTCAGAAGAACCAAGCGACAGCGAATAGCGCATAAACAAAAATCCCAGCCAATGGCTGGGATTTTTTTATGCTTCTTGTTTGTCTTCGGCGATGGTGACTTTTAAGTTCATTTCTTTACCCTTGCGGATAATGCCAACATCGACGGAGGTGCCCGGACGTAGGTCAGTGACGATGTCCGTCACGCTTTGGCGTCCTTGAACTTTCGTACCGTTAATACTGATGATGATGTCTTGTTTCTCAAAACCAGCATCACTCGCAGGACCATTCGGGTCAATGCCTAACACCACGATGCCACCAATGTGTTCGTTACCTAACAAGCGAGCAGTTACCGCATTAATATCTTGCCCATCAATACCAATGTAGCCTCGGATTACACGACCATCAGCAATGATCTTCTGCATGATCTTGTTTGCCAGAGGGGCTGGGATAGCAAAAGAAATACCGTAGGTCTCAAGCTCGGTTGCTTGCTGAAAAGAAGCGGTGTTGATACCAACCAATTCACCTTGCGTGTTGACCAAAGCCCCACCGGAGTTACCTTCGTTGATTGCTGCATCGGTTTGGATAAAGGCTTGGCGACCATCACTGATTGACGAACGACCAGTTGCGGAGATAATACCGAAGGTGGTGGTTTGACCTAAATTGTACGGGTTGCCAATTGCTAGGACGACATCACCAACTCGAGGTTTGTATTCTGGATTGAGTGGGATAACAGGAAGGTTAGAACCTTCGACACGTAGGATCGCAATGTCCGTACGCTTATCAGTACCAACCAATTGAGCTGCAGCGACGCGGCCATCTTGTAGCGCAACCACGATTTGGTCAGCTTGAGCCACTACGTGGTAGTTAGTAATGATGTAGCCTTTTTCGCTAACAATAACGCCAGAGCCCAAGCCTTGAGTTGAAAGCTTGCTGCGGTCATTTTCCACATACTTACGGCTGTAGATATTCACTACCGCGGGCGCTGCCTTTCTTACCGCTTGGTTAAAAGACACCTCGAGTGACGCGATGTTGCTTGGTTGTGGATCAACAAGCGCGGTTGGGATGACATTGCTGCGCAAAGATGGAACGGCGAGTAATACAATGACGGCAGTTGCTAAGCCTAAAAAGACAGAACGTAACAAAAAGCTAAGCATAACCTCTCCATGATTGAGCGCCCAATTGGCATAGAAAACTGAAGGATAGCATTACATTTAAAAATAACAAAAGGGCAAGACGTGATCGTCCTGCCCTTTTAAAAAACCATGACATAAGCAAAGCATTCGAGTGTCATCACGAATTAAATGACGGACGCCATTCCTTTGCTTCTATTTGTGTGATTGGCTTATCACTTAGCCCAGTTAACGGATCACCAAGTAAACCGTGCGGTCACCACGTTGAACATTGATTGCCAGCACACCTTTGTGCTTTTCAACAATCGCACGCAGTTCTGCTAGGTTCTTCACGCGTTTACGGTTCACACCAATAATGATGTCATCTTGTGCTAGCTGGTATTGAGCTGCAGGAGAGTTCTCCGCTACGCTAGTGACCTTCACACCTTGGATCTTGTCACTTGGCGTAGTGTTACTTAGCTCTGCGCCTTTTAGGCCTTCATGCAGTGTTTCCGCTTTCGCTTTCACATTCGTTGATTCACCTAACGTTACATCGAAAGACTTTTGCTTACCATCGCGGATCACTCCAAGTGTGATTTTTTTACCAGCACCAAGCGTTGCGACTTTTGCACGAAGCTCAGAGAAGGTATCAATCGCTTTACCGTTCACAGAAACAATCACGTCACCTGCTTTCAGGCCTGCTTTATCTGCCGCGCTGTCGGGTACCACTTGGCTGACGAAAGCGCCGTTGCTTGACTCATAACCCAGTGCTTCAGCAAGCTCTGAGGTTACTTCGCCCCCTTGAACACCGAGCATGCCGC
The DNA here is from genome assembly GCF_030248475.1 of Vibrio sp. D173a. Lineage (NCBI taxonomy): Bacteria > Pseudomonadati > Pseudomonadota > Gammaproteobacteria > Vibrionales > Vibrionaceae > Vibrio > Vibrio sp. D173a. Next base: position 40,624 of record NZ_JAHGAH010000005.1, on the reverse strand, counting down.
GTTTCACTTCACCGAACTCTAAGATCTGATCGGTTAAGTTCTTCATCATGTTGGACGGAATTGCAAAACCAATACCCACGTTCCCGCCGTTTGGACCAAGAATTGCCGTGTTGATGCCGATCAGTTCACCGTTAAGGTTAACCAAAGCGCCGCCTGAGTTACCGCTGTTAATTGCGGCATCGGTCTGGATGAAGTTTTCAAAGTTCTCGACGTTCAAGCCGCTTCGACCAAGTGCCGATACAATACCGGATGTGACCGTTTGGCCTAAACCAAATGGGTTACCGATCGCCACAGTAAAGTCACCGACACGCAGAGAGTCTGAATCAGCGACTTTAATTTGTGTTAGGTCTTTGGCTTTTTCGAGTTTAAGCAGCGCGATATCTGACATCTCATCGCCACCGACTAGTTCAGCATCATACTCACGGCCATCGTACAAGCGGACACGAATTTCATCCGCGCCTTTAATCACGTGGTAGTTTGTGACGATTTGGCCTTTTTTCGCATCAATGATGACACCAGAACCTAAACCTCTAAATGGGCGTTCTCGGGTCTGCTCTGTTGGGAATTCAGGGCCAAAGAAGAACTGAAACTGCTCCGGGATACGGCTGGTTTGCACTTGTTTCCCTTCCACCGCAATGCTCACAACTGCAGGGGTGACTTTTTCGAGCATAGGGGCAAGACTAGGTAACTGCTCCCCATCCACACTAAGTGGAAGTGCCGCGGTTGCGGTAACTGGGGTGATGATTGAACCCAAGCTTAAAGAAAGAACGGTTAACGCAAGCAATGGCTTTTTCATCCAATAACTCCTCTTGAAAAACAGGTCTGCCAAAAAGAAACATCCTAACCATTAATTATGTATGTATTAATTAGGACAATCGAAACGGGGTGGCAGGTCACTGAAAGTTAGAGATGAGTTGCTTAAGAAAAGTTCAAAAAGGGTCAATACAAATTGATAAGAAATGCGTATGTATTGACCCAGTTAGGTAGGAAAGGGGGGATTAAGACGCTTTAGCCGTGACAGCTTCTGGTGCGTCGATGATTTCTTTTTCCTGATCCTTCAAAAGACCGGTTGCGCCGTTGGCATAGTCTTTCGGTTGTTCGCTGACGTCTGATTGGTCTTCTTCGATCGATTCAGTCGACATTGCTGTCTTCTTATCAAACGGATTATCTTGCTCAGGCAAGTTGGGTAGAAGTTCTGAAGACGTTTTCGCCATATGTTGGTATAGCTTAGTGTAATCTTTACCTAAGGTATCCAACATTTCTGCAGTTTGTGCAAAGTGATCGACGAGCTCTTGACGTTGTTGCTCTAGTTCAAACTTGGCTGCTTCGAGTTCTTTTTGCACAGACTTTTGTTTTTTGTATTCGGGGGTGGTTAGTCGACTAATGACTACGCCAACGATTGTACCGACCAGCAAACCCACAATGGCATAAATCCAAGGCATAACTGCTCCTTATAGTTGTTTTAACAAGTCTTTTACTACTTAGTTACACGCGGTGCTTGTCCATGTTACTATGGCTTGAACAGCCGATAAAGAAAAATAGCGGTATGTTTTCGGGGACTGATATCCACTTCTCTCTATTCTCAAAGCTGTCCCCGAGGTGACAAATTTTCTCTGTACCTCTGATACGACTCAATGCCATGACACCATTACAACGATACCAACAAGACATAGCAGAGCATGGATTCCAGCGTGATGAAGCCCAATATAACGCTGTCGTTGCTTTAGATAAACTCTACCATGCGATTGCAGAATTTCAGTCTGCACCTATTCCACAGCTTAGCACTTGGCAGAAACTTCTCGGTAAAAAGCCAGAAATGCCAGAGCCGCCAAAAGGGTTATATTTTTGGGGCGGAGTAGGGCGAGGTAAAACCTATTTAATGGATGCGTTTTTTGATGCTTTGCCGACGGAAAGAAAGATGCGAGTGCATTTTCACCGTTTTATGTATCGTGTGCACGATGAGCTCAAACGCCTTGGAGAAGTGGAAAATCCGCTCTCGAAAGTCGCTGATTTATTCAAAAAAGAGGCGGATATTGTCTGTTTCGACGAGTTCTTTGTCTCGGATATTACCGATGCGATGATCTTGGCGACTTTGCTACAAGAGATGTTTAAGCGCCAAATGATTTTGGTCGCAACCTCGAACATTGAGCCAGAAAACCTGTACCGTAATGGCTTGCAACGAGCCCGTTTTTTACCTGCGATAAATATGATCGTTCAGCGCTGTGATGTTCTCAATGTCGACAGTGGGGTGGATTACCGTTTACGCACTCTACAACAAGCGGAAATCTACCATTACCCGCTGGATGAACAAGCCTCCGTCAACCTTAATAAGTATTACCACCAACTGATTGGTGAAAGAAAAGTTGCAGCAAACAGCATTGAAATTAGCCATCGCGAAGTGGCGGTGATTGAAGCTAGTGATGGCGTGCTACATGCTTCTTTTGAGCAACTATGCCAAACGCCCCGTAGTCAGAATGACTATATTGAATTATCTCGTATCTACCACACGGTATTGCTGGCAGACGTAAAGCAGATGGATCGTAAGATAGATGATGCCGCGCGACGCTTTATTGCGTTGGTGGACGAGTTCTACGAGCGTAACGTCAAACTGATTATTTCTGCAGAAGTGGCGATGGAATCCCTTTATACGCAAGGGCAGTTGGAATTTGAGTTTAAACGTTGTCTGTCTCGATTGACCGAGATGCAAAGCCACGAATACCTCGCTAGAGAGCATCTGGCGTAAAAATCAGCAACTCATCTTAAAAAAGTGAAGAAAAAATTCGTGATTTAACGCAAAAAAAGGTGATTTTTTCTTCGCTCTTCTCTATAATCCTGCGACCCACCGTTACTGCAGACCTGATTATCGAAGTTATTTCGACATAGAAGGTCGAGAGAACCAACGACTCGAAGGGGTGATGACTGGGCTCTTAGACAGTGTGGGAGCACTATTGGGTGTTCCTTAAAGTTTAAATTTTAATTAACGGGTTATTATTAGCATGAAAACTTTCGTTGCTAAACCAGAAACTGTAAAACGCGACTGGTACGTTGTAGACGCAGAGGGTAAAACTCTTGGTCGTCTAGCAAGTGAAATTGCATCTCGCCTACGTGGCAAACACAAAGCTGAATACACTCCTCACGTTGACACTGGTGATTACATCATCGTTATCAACGCTGAGAAAGTTGCTGTAACTGGTAACAAAGCTAAGAACAAAGTGTACTACCGTCACTCTGAATTCCCAGGTGGTCTAAAATCTATCACTTTTGAAAAGCTGATCGATCGTAAACCTGAGATGGCTCTTGAGCTTGCAGTTAAAGGCATGCTTCCACGTGGTCCTCTAGGCCGTGCTATGTACCGTAAGCTTAAAGTTTACGCGGGCGCTGAGCACAACCATGTTGCTCAACAACCACAAGTACTAGACATCTAATTGGGGATTTCGAAAATGGCAGAGAATCAATACTACGGCACTGGCCGTCGCAAAAGCTCAGCTGCGCGTGTTTTCATCAAACCAGGCAGCGGCAACATCGTAATCAACAAGCGTAGCCTTGATGAGTACTTCGGTCGTCCAACTTCTCGCATGGTTGTTAAACAACCTCTTGAGCTAGTTGAACTAACTGAGAAGCTAGACCTATACGTTACTGTTAGAGGTGGCGGTATTTCTGGTCAAGCAGGTGCTATCCGTCACGGTATCACTCGCGCTCTTATGGAATACGATGAGTCTCTACGTCCTACTCTACGTGCAGCTGGTTACGTTACTCGTGACGCTCGTTGCGTTGAACGTAAGAAAGTTGGTCTACGTAAAGCACGTCGTCGTCCACAGTTCTCTAAGCGTTAATTTCCTCTTATCGGAAATTATGCTGGTCCAGAGTTACTCTGGATACTGTGTACCAAAGCTCGGCTATATGCCGAGCTTTTTGTTTTTCTAAAGCTTGAAAAAGTCCGTTTTTCTTCTCGCGTTTGCTTTCACTTTCTTACTTAATATCCTCGCAACATTTGATCGCTTTATCTGCATGTTTTCTGGTTTTCTTCGTGCTACAAAACTGAGATAACAAAAGTGGAGAGTACCTTCACATTCTTGAAAGATCTTTCTACGTAATTGACTGAAAACAGCCGGAATACAAGGCTTTTTATCCTATTTCTAGCCATTCTTCGTTTCGCTTTCTTGTTACAAATCACATCTATTTTTTATAATTTTGCCGCTTTTGTGACGGCGTGAGCGATTTGCCTCACAATTGTTACAAAAAGGTAGCTTTATCTTGTCAAAAAGTAGGGTTTTCTTTATCATTTCCCCCCAATAAATAGAACTAAATTCATTATTTGTTAGCCATGCTCTTATAAGCGGAATAATAACGATCCAAAGGGAGCAAATGGGAGAATGTTTGGATGAGCAACGCGCCTTTAAATAACGGTCGCAGGCGTTTTCTAACCGCTACAACGGCAGTTGTTGGTGGATTAGGGGCAGCTGCCGTCGCCGTGCCTTTTATCAAATCATGGAATCCGAGTGCCAAAGCAAAAGCTGCGGGTGCACCGGTGGAAGTGGATATCAGTAAAATCGAAGCCGGTCAGATGGTTCGTGTTGAGTGGCAAGGTAAGCCTGTATGGGTTGTACGTCGCACTCAAGAAGTGGTGGATAACCTAAAGAACATCGACGGACAGCTTCGTGACCCACAATCGGAAATGGAACAACAGCCAGTTTATGCTCAGAACGCGCATCGTTCGATCAAACCTGAGTATTTCGTGGCAGTTGGCTTCTGTACTCACTTAGGTTGTTCACCAACCTATCTACCTGACACCTTCTCAGAGCAAGTACAAGGCGTTAAGTCTGGCTTCTTCTGTCCATGTCACGGCTCTAAGTTTGATATGGCTGGTCGAGTGTTCCAAGGTGTTCCTGCACCTCTGAACCTTGTGGTTCCTAAGCACATGTACTTGAGTGATACGAAGCTCATGATCGGTGTTGATGAGGGAGACGCATAATGCAAGCACTATTAGACTGGGTTGAAAAACGAATTCCCGCGATGAATGCTTACAAAAAGCATTTGTCTGAATACCCAATGCCTAAGAACTTCAACTTTTGGTACCTTTTCGGTTCTCTGGCAATGTTGGTACTGGTTAACCAAATCCTGACGGGTATTTGGCTAACGATGAACTACGTTCCTTCTGGTGACGGCGCGTTTGCTTCTATCGAATACATCATGCGTGATGTTGATTACGGTTGGTTGCTGCGCTACATGCACTCAACTGGCGCGTCAGCGTTTTTCGTCGTTGTTTACCTACATATGTTCCGCGGTCTGATCTACGGTTCATACCAAAAGCCTCGCGAGCTACTTTGGATCTTCGGTATGTTGATCTTCTTGGTTCTGATGGCAGAAGCATTTATGGGCTACCTACTACCATGGGGCCAGATGTCCTACTGGGGTGCTCAGGTAATCATTTCTCTGTTTGGTGCGATTCCTGTTATTGGCGACGACCTAACGCTTTGGATCCGTGGTGACTACATCATCTCTGGTGCAACGTTGAACCGTTTCTTCGCACTACACGTTATTGCATTGCCTATCGTGCTACTTCTTCTTGTCGTGCTACACGTATTGGCGCTACACGAAGTTGGTTCTAACAACCCAGATGGTATCGAGACTAAGCTACCAAAAGGCTCAATGGGCGACGATTACGAAACGCAATTCAAGTTCCACGATTACTACACGAAGAAATACGACATCATCGACTCTATTCCTTTCCACCCTTACGGTACGGTTAAGGACTTGGTTGGTGTCGCTGGCTTCTTGTTCTTCTTCTGTTACGTGCTGTTCTTTAACCCAGAGATGGGTGGATACTTCCTTGAGCCGCCTAACTTTGAAGCTGCAAACCCGCTGAAGACACCTGAGCACATCGCTCCTGTATGGTACTTCACGCCGTTCTATGCAATCTTGCGTGCGGTTCCAGACAAACTATTGGGTGTAATCCTAATGGGTGCGTCAATCGCAGTACTGTTTGTTCTACCTTGGTTGGACCGTTGTAAAGTACGTTCATACCGTTACCGTAGCAAACTTCACCTGTTGAATATTGTTCAGTTCACTATCGCCTTTATCGCTCTGGGTATTTTGGGTGCACTGCCGGCAACGCCGCTGTACACAATTCTGTCTCAGATCTTTAGCTTGTGTTACTTCATGTTCTTTGTACTGCTGTTCTTCTACAGCAAAAATGAAGCAACCAAACCATTACCAGAGAGGGTGACATTCAAATGAAGAAGTGGATTGTAATTCTATTTGCTATGTTGCCATCTCTAGCGATGGCAGCGGGTGCCAACGTACCGCTAGACAAAGCGAACGTGGACCTATCGGATAAAGCTTCGCTGCAAAACGGTGCGAAGCTATTCATGAACTACTGTTTTGCTTGTCACTCAACGCAATACCAGCGTTACGAGCGAGTAGCGACAGATTTGGGCATTCCTGCAGACCTAATGAAGGAAAATCTGATTTTTGACCCTGAAGCGAAAATCGGTGACCTAATGGTTAACGCGATGCCTGCGAAGCAAGCGGGCGATTGGTTTGGTGCTCCGCCACCGGATCTAACACTGGTTGCTCGAGTTCGTGGTGCAGACTGGCTGTACACTTACCTGCGCTCATTCTATGTTGATCCATCTCGTCCATTCGGCGTGAACAACATTGTTTTCCCAAGTGTTGGTATGCCGCACGTTCTTGAAGAGCTTCAAGGTATCCCGACGCCAGTTTACGGCACGAAAGTTGTGGACGGTGAAGAAGTACAAGTGGTTGTTGGTACTGAAACTAACGGTACGGGTGAGCTAAGCTCTGGCGAATACGACAAAGCCGTTGGTGACCTAGTGAACTTCCTAGTCTACTCAGGTGACCCAGTTCAACTTGAACGTCATGCGCTTGGTTGGTGGGTAATGGGCTTCCTAGTTCTATTAACTATCGTTGTCGTGATGCTCAAGAAAGAGTATTGGCGTGATGTGCATTAATTGTGCTATCATACCGTGCTAATTCCCAATTTTAATTGATGGATAATGGAGGCTTAGCCTCCATTATTTTTATTTGTAAGTGTACTGGAGGGCTCCATGGCTGTAGCTGCCAATAAACGTTCTGTGATGACTCTTTTCTCAAGTGCATCAGATTTGTATAGCCATCAGGTTCGCATCGTACTAGCTGAAAAAGGCGTAAGTGTTGAAGTTGAGCTTGTTGATGAAGCTAACCTTCCTGCTGAGCTTGTTGAATTAAACCCATACAAATCAGTGCCAACTCTTGTTGACCGTGAGCTAGCTCTTTACGATTCAAAAATCATCATGGAGTACCTGGACGAGCGTTTCCCTCATCCACCTCTAATGCCTGTTTACCCAGTTGCTCGTGGTAACAGCCGTCTGATGATGTACCGTATTGAACGCAACTGGTACTCACTCGCTGAAAAAGTTGTTAAGGGTAACGCTGAAGAATCAGAAAAAGCACGTACTAAACTACGTAATGATCTTCTGACTCTTGCACCAATCTTTGCTGAGTACGAGTACTTCATGAGCGAAGAGTTCAGCCTAATCGATTGTTACCTAGCTCCACTATTGTGGCGTCTGCCTCAACTAGGTATCGAGCTTGTAGGCCCTGGTTCAAAAGAGATCAAAGTTTACATGAACCGCGTATTTGAACGTGATTCATTCCTTGCATCTCTAACTGAAGCTGAACGTGAAATGCGCCTAGTTCGCTAAGCGGCTCAGATAACACGTTATGGATATTGCAAAAATGACTGCTCGCCGCCCGTACATGCTTCGCGCATTTTACGATTGGCTAGTAGACAACGACTTAACTCCGCACTTGGTTGTAGATGCAACTATGCCAGGTGTGCGTGTACCAGTTGAGTTTATTCAAGATGGTCAAATCATTCTGAATATTGCTCCACGTGCTGTTGGTCAACTTGAGTTGGGTAATGATGCGATTACCTTCCATGCCCGCTTTAGTGGTCGCCCACATTCAGTGATCGTGCCTGTGTACGCTGTACAAGCGATTTACGCACGTGAGAATGGCGCTGGTACCATGTTTGAACCGGAAGAAGCGTACACTCACATTGAAGAAGAAGGCATTGTTGAAGAAGAACAATCGCCGACTTTCACTACCGTGAGTGACGAATCAGAAAGCGTGGACTCGGAGTCTGAAGAGGAAGAAGCGCCTCGCCCGAAAGGCAGGCCAAGCTTACGAGTTATCAAATAAAAAAAGCAGCGTGAATACGCTGCTTTTTTCTTATCTATTTTTTCGATTCAAGCAATGAAACGGCTAGCAACTGAAGTTGTTGCCGTCACCTGATGCCAATGGCTTAGTTTGCTTGTCCATCTATTTCTTTCACAGTGACTTCTTCTGCCACTGCCGTCTCAGAGTTCGCTGCTTCTGGCTCTTCTACTTCTAACGGTTTTTCATCGCCATACTGGAAGCCCTTGACGACCTGCTTCACGCCAGAAATATTACGTGCAATCTCCGTTGCTCTCTCGCTTTGTTCTGGTGTTACGTAACCAAATAGGAACACGTCGCTGTCTTCGGTGATGACTTTCACTTTCACACCGTTGAGCTCACTGTCCGTCAGCAGCGCAGACTTCACTTTGGTGGTGATCCAACTGTCGTTGCTGATTTGTGTGACGCTGAGAGGCTCTTTCTGTTTGATTTGGTTGTGAATGTTCTTCACACCTTTCACTTCACGAGCCTTGTTTTCAAACTCGTTAATCAAGTCTTGAGTAGGAGCTTGGCCCATTAGGACTACGGTGCCATTGTATGAGCTAGCAACGACGCGGGCTTTTCCTTTAAAAGGTGCTTTATTCCCGATCGCTGCGACTTCGAATTCAATGTTGTTGTCTTGCCAAATTTCTTTGGTGGTACGGGTATCCGTGACGATATTAGCCGTAGTGGCTGCACCTGCAATAAACAAACCTGCACAGCCGCTCATGCTGAGCGCGGCACATAAAATGACAAGACTACGTATCATAATTCTAAACTCTCAATTCAGTTATTCTTCGTGAGCTGGGAAAAGTACTTGGTCGATTAGATCACACAGGCAGTGAAGTGTCACCATGTGTACTTCGTGAATGCGCGCTGTGCGATGTGATGGGATTCTAATTTCAACATCATTCTCGCCAAGCAGGCCGGCCATCTCACCGCCATCCTTACCTGTTAGAGCAATGATGGTCATGTCACGTGTTACCGCCGCTTCCATTGCTTTGGTGACGTTCTTGCTGTTACCGCTGGTCGAAATTGCCAGAAGGATGTCACCAGGTTGGCCAAATGCGCGTACTTGCTTAGAGAAGATCTCTTGGTAGTGGTAATCGTTCGCTACCGCAGTTAATGTTGTATTGTCTGCTGTCAAAGCCATTGCTGGAAGGCTAGGGCGTTCAGTTTCGAATCGGTTCAAAAGGCAAGAGACAAACTGTTGCGAGTTCGAGGCACTGCCACCGTTGCCACAGCATAGGATTTTATTGCCATTGAGTAGGCTCGACACCATTGCTTGAGCGGCGTGAGTGATGGCATCTGGCAGCGCTTCAGCTGCCGCAATTTGAATTTGAATACTTTCTGTAAAACTGTCTTTAATGCTGTCTAGCATCGTTTATCCTTCAGAGATTGCATTTTGTATCCAGTTGATGTCTCGACCACTGTCGTGAATGGCGACCACATCAAACCGATAATCGATATTGTACGCCGAGCGTTTTTGCTGGCTTAGCCAAATTTGGGCTGTTTTGACTAGTTTACGCATTTTTGCGCGGGTGACCATTTCTGCTGCTGAACCAAAGCTATAATTCTTACGATATTTGACCTCAACAAAGACGATAGTTTCACCTTGTTGGAAGATTAAATCAATTTCGCCGACTTTAGTCAGAAAATTTTGATCTAAAAAGCGCAAACCCTGGCGCTGCAAATACTGCTTCGCCAGGGTTTCGTATTGATTACCAATTTGTCGCTTACTAAAGAGCCCCACGCTCAGCCCAGTCTAGCTCACGCTCAACAACACAATTGTTGTTAATGCTTAGCACACCAGTTTGACCGCTAACCGAGTAACCCGGTAGAAGCTTCATTTGTGGTAGCTCACCGATCAGCTTGTATGCATCCATACCTAGCGCTTCAAGGCGTTTTTCCATGTTGGATTGATCTGCCCATAGCTCATTCATTTCTGCCGCGATGGTTGGATCTGGGTTAATCAACATCGGAATGTCGCTGTATGCTACACCAGAAAGGTCTTCATACGTCGCACCACCGCTGTTACTGCGTGAGTTGGAGAATAGTTTAGGTGGCTTCGCATCAGGGTTAATCGCCACTTCAATAAATGGCTTGATTAGCGTGAGTTCAGAGCTACGAGCAACAATGTAAACCGCGTCCACATCACGACGGCTACGTGGTGGGCTTTCTAATGAAATGCGCATCAGAGACTGCATTTGTGCGATACGCTGTTGGCTTTCTTGTAGGCCAAATACGTTGTTGATGTTCTTCTGCAGCTGGCGTTTGTCACCAAAATAGCTTGAAGCCACTTTGTTTGGGCTGTACTTGCGCCATTCTTCATTAAACTCTTCAACCACGCGCTGACCGTAAGCACCGCTCGGTGCCAAAATCATTGGGAATTGGTAGCCTTGATTGAACAAGTACTTCGCCGCTTGCGCCACTTCTTGCTCTGGAGACAGTGCTAGGTAACACATGTCAGTACCCGGTTGAACGTCTTCAGGAATGTTCAATGCAAGAGCTGGGATTTTTACGCCAGTTTCAGAACCATCAAAGGTCGCTTGTAGTTTCTCTACGTTTTCTTTTTGCAGAGGACCCACAACAAAATCGATGTTCTCGTTGATCAGGCGTTGCTTGATTTGATCCGCACTGTAAGCGTGGGTATCAATGACTGTTAAGGTTGCGCTCGGCTCGCGCATGCCATCGTTCATCATCGCAAAAATGAAGCCATCACGGATCAACTGAGCTTGCGGAGCAAACTTACCAGTTAGAGGCAACAGTAGCGCCATGTTGTTTGGCTTAACGATTTCTAAAGATAAGATGTTTTGGATTTCAGCGGGTGTGTAAACGGCTGCTGGGTGTGAAGGGTTTTCACTTAGCCAGCGCTCAAGGGTGTTTTTCAGCTGAGGAATATTACTTGAAAGCGTCTTTGCATAAATAGCTAGCTGTAACCAGCCATCAAGCACATCTTCGTTTGGTTCGGTTTGCAGTGATGTCAGTTCGTTCTCAGAGTAGCTGCCAAAGTTCATCCAAATACGGCTAGAGATTTCACGTTGCTCGGCAGACGAAGCATATTGACCTTGTGCGACTAGCTGGCGGTTTGCTTCGAATGGTTGGTTCAAGCTTTGGTAAGCATCCGCACGCAGCTCATAATAGTCTTTCCACTGTTCGCTCGGTAGTTTCCACCAAGGTTTAAAGTTCAGTGTTTGTAGCAATTGAGAGTAATTGCCTTGCTTTTGCTGTATGGTCGCACGGGCTAATTGCCACTCGGCTTGTTGAACTTCGGTCAATTGTTGACGAGAAAGACGTTTGATCAGCAGTTCAGCTTGATCCAATTCGTTTGCTTGGATGGCTGCTTTGGTCGCCATGATCAACCAGTCGTTTTGCAAGCTGCCTTCGGTGCTATCCGCTTGAATCATGTAGTTCTGAACAGACTGTGTCGGCTCAAGTGTAATGTCTACGCTGTCTGGTTGTCGCGGGCCTGAAGAACAGGCTGCGAGCGTAATTGCCAGTGCAACAGGAGTGAGTAAGCGTGGTACACTGAGTCTCTTATGGTTCATCATTGCCGTGAGTTCTCTATAATTTTGTACAAAATTGTCTCTATATTAATCGTTGAAGTGATGGTAAACAAATGACAGATAAAAATAAGTTGCCGAATGAGGGGCCAACTCTCTACATCGTACCGACTCCAATCGGAAATTTAGCGGATATCACACAACGTGCTATCGAAGTTCTGTCGAATGTGGACATCATTGCCGCTGAGGATACTCGACATACGGGCAAATTACTGTCTCACTTCAATATTCAAACCAAAACTTTCGCGCTACACGATCATAATGAGCAGCAAAAGGCGCAAGTTTTAGTTGAAAAGCTACTATCAGGTCAGTCAATTGCATTGGTCTCTGACGCTGGTACGCCGCTAATAAGCGATCCAGGATACCACTTGGTAACAAAATGTCGTCAAGCGGGCGTAAGAGTTGTGCCTCTTCCTGGTGCGTGTGCGGTCATCACAGCGTTAAGTGCATCGGGCTTGCCTTCTGATCGCTTCAGTTTTGAAGGCTTTCTACCACCGAAAAGCAAAGGCCGTAAAGATAAGTTCTTGGAAATTGCGTCAGTGGAACGCACTTGTATCTTCTATGAATCACCGCATCGCATTTTAGACTCTTTACAAGATATGTTAGACGTTCTTGGTCCAGAACGAGAAGTTGTCTTGGCGCGAGAGCTAACCAAAACCTTTGAAACCATTCAGGGAATGCCGTTAGGCGAACTGATTGAGTGGGTAAAAAGCGATGATAACCAACAGCGCGGTGAGATGGTTCTGCTTATCCACGGCCACCGTGACTCCACAGAAGACACTCTGCCAGATGAAGCAACCCGTACGTTGGGTATTCTGACTAAAGAGCTTCCATTGAAGAAAGCTGCGGCACTTGCTGCAGAAATCTACAGCCTAAAGAAAAATGCACTGTATAAGTGGGGCTTAGAGAATCTGGGCTAAGCATAAAGAACGCTGGCGCTTCGGGAACGCTTCGCTTTGAGAGGTGGGAATCGAGAAGTGCGCCTTGGGCGTTTCCTGCAAGAGCCGTTAGTTTTCAGAGTTATTTAGATAAGATTGAGAAGGGAGTTGTTAACGCGACTCCCTTTTTGTTTGCGAGCGCTTCGCTTTGAAAGGCGGAAACCGGGAAGTGCGCTTTAGTCGTTTTGTGCAAGAGTTGTTAGTTTTGAGGTTTACATAGATAAGGCTAAGAAAGTGCGTTGCTAATACAGGCGTCCGTTCGTTTTTCAACTTTACTTTCAAAACTATCCCTCGGAGCATCATGTTCCCGATTCCCGATTCCCGATTCCCGATTCCCGATTCCCGAAACGCAGTTCTCCATTTTCTTTCTCTCGGAGCGGAGCGTTCTCGATTCCCGAAGCATAACGTCTCCATTTGTCGCTGCCTTTTTGACCACTTAACCAACCGTTTTCAGCAATTCTGTGATCTCACTAGACTCTGGGGGGATAACTCTATACAATCCGCCCTCGGAGCTGACTGGGTAGTCGCTGCTTTGTTGATGTCCTTCGGGAGACTGACGTCGAAGTCCCTTTGGGAGACTGACGTTGACGTCCTTCGGGAGACTGACAAAGGGGAGGAAAGTCCGGGCTTCATAGAGCAAGGTGCCAGGTAACGCCTGGGGGGCGCAAGCCTACGACAAGTGCAGCAGAGAGAAGACCGCCGATGGCCCTAGGGCACAGGTAAGGGTGAAAGGGTGCGGTAAGAGCGCACCGGACGACTAGTAATAGTTCGTAGCAGGGTAAACTCCACCTGAAGCAAGACCAAATAGGCCTCCACATTGCGTTGCTCGCGTAAGGAGGCGGGTAGGTTGCTCGAGCCAGTGAGTGATTGCTGGCCTAGACGAATGGCTACCGCCGCGCAAGCGGAACAGAACCCGGCTTATGTGTCGGCTCCACCTATTCGAGACCCATCTCTACTTCGGTAGTGATGGGTTTTTTGCATTTAATTGACGCAAACTATGTCATTACCAATAAACTTGGCGCTGAATCACGTCTAACTTTAGACTTGAGGTGGCGATGATGTGGGAAATCAGTACACTAAAGAATCGCTTCAAGATCATTCAACGAGACAGCTATGACCGAAACATTTCAACATATCTCCGTGTTATTAAATGAATCCATTGATGGCTTGGCTATCAAACCCGATGGTATCTATATCGATGGAACATTTGGCCGTGGCGGTCACAGCCGAACTATCTTGTCGAAACTCGGTGAACACGGCCGACTGTATAGCATCGACCGAGACCCACAAGCCATCGCAGAAGCCGCTAAAATCGATGACCCGCGTTTCACTATCATTCATGGTCCGTTCTCAGGTATGGCGAAATACGCAGAAGAGTATGGCCTAGTTGGTAAAGTTGACGGTGTATTGCTAGACCTAGGTGTGTCGTCTCCGCAGCTTGATGACGCTGAACGCGGCTTTAGTTTTATGAAAGACGGCCCATTAGACATGCGTATGGACCCAACATCTGGTATTCCTGTGTCTCAATGGCTAATGGAAGCTGACCTTGATGACATTACTTGGGTTATTCGTGAGTTTGGTGAAGACAAACACGCCCGCCGCATTGCTAAAGCGATCGTAGCTTACCGCGAAGATGAAGAAAACGAGCCGATGGTTCGTACTGGTCAGTTAGCAAAATTGATCTCAGATGCGGCACCAAAGAGCTTTAAAGAGAAAAAACACCCAGCGACTCGCGCTTTTCAGGCTTTTCGCATTTACATCAACAGTGAATTAGAAGAAATTGATACGGCACTAAAAGGTGCGGCAAGTATTTTGGCTCCTGAAGGCCGTTTGTCTGTGATCAGTTTCCACTCATTGGAAGATCGCATGGTGAAACGTTTCATCCGTAAAGAGAGCAAAGGCCCAGAAGTGCCACACGGTATTCCGATGACGGAAGAACAAATCCGTGCGCTTGGTAGTGCGAACATGAAGCCGATTGGTAAAGCGAACAAGCCAACGAAACAAGAAATTGACATGAACCCGCGCTCTCGAAGCTCAGTGCTAAGAATTGCAGAAAAGCTTTAATTATTATGACGAAAACCACTCCTAACCTTGCTAAGTTGATTGCGACGGACTTAATTACCGTCGGTCGCTGGTCGTTGTTGCTGATGGTTTTGATTTTCGCAACGGCAATGGGAGTGGTGTTTGCCACCCACCATGCGCGTCAGGCGATCACTGAAAAAGATCATACATTGGTTGAGCGAGAGCGATTGGATAGCGAATGGCGCAACCTAATGTTGGAAGAAACAGCCCTCGCGGAACACAGTCGCGTTCAAGACTTGGCAAAGAAGGACCTTGAAATGAAACGACCAGATGGCGATAAAGAAGTGGTTATCACGCTAAAATGATTGGAAAGAAAGCCAAATCTAAACAAGGAAATACGCGCAAGTCTGCTGCGAAAGAAAAAAAAGTAGCTGCTACAAAGCCGCAACCTACCAAAGAAACGAAACAAGCAGAAGTGGTTGAAGAGTCAGAATCGTTTTTGATTCGTTGGCGTTTTCAGTTACTGCTGTTTTTTGTCTTCTGTGCCTTCGCACTTCTCGTTGGGCGAGTGGCCTATATTCAAGTTATAGAGCCTGACAACCTAATCAAACAGGGTGACCTTCGCTCTGTCCGTGTTAAAGCTATTCCTTCTGCGCGCGGTATCATCTCTGATCGCAATGGCGAACCGCTTGCAGTGAGTGTTCCTGTTGAAGCCGTGTGGGCTGATCCTAAAACTATCTTCAAAGAAGGCGCTCTGCAGCAAACGAAGAGTTGGTACGCACTTGCAGACGTACTTGGCCTAGAGCGCCAAGGCCTGATCAACAAAATCAAGAAAAACGAAAAACGTCGTTTTATCTATCTACAACGCCAAGTTAGCCCAGCGATGGCGAACTACATTCGTGAACTCAAACTACCTGGCGTTGGCTTGAAGTCGGAATCTCGCCGCTACTATCCTGCTGGTGAGGTTAGTGCTCACTTAGTCGGTGTAACTGGCATTGATGGCCACGGCCTAGAAGGCGTGGAACGAAGCTATGACGAGTGGTTAACTGGTGCTGCAGGCAAGAAAACCATCCGTAAAGACCGTTATGGTCGCGTGGTAGAGAACATTGCTCTTGAAGAGAAGCAAGAAGGTAAACCGCTACAGCTGACGATCGACCAACGCATTCAAGCCGTCGCTTATCGAGCGATCAAGCAGGCCGTAGCGGATCACCGTGCAACATCTGGATCCGTTGTTATCCTAGACGTTAAAACGGGTGCGGTTCTGGCGATGGTCAACGCACCTTCTTACAACCCAAACAACCGCAGTGATTGGCAAAGTTACAAAATGCGTAACCGCGTGATTACTGACTCACTAGAGCCGGGCTCAACCATTAAGCCATTCGTAGTTTTGGCCGCCTTAGAAAACGAAGTAGCAGATAAAGATACGATCGTTGATACGGGGAACGGTCTCTTACAACTTGGCGGTAGCCGTGTTCGAGATAACCCAAAAGTTGGTAAGGCGAGCCTAACCACCATCCTAAAGAAATCGAGTAACATCGGTGTGACTAAACTGGCGATGCGAATGCCCGTTGAGGCGCTACTTGGTTTGTACAGTTCAGTTGGCCTTGGTGAATTATCCGGTCTTAACTTGGTTGGTGAAGTGGTGGGTATCTTCCCAAGCCGCTCTCGCTGGTCTCCAATTGAGCGCGCAACCATCTCGTATGGTTATGGTTTATCGGTTACCCCAATCCAGCTAGCGCATGCCTATGCGACGCTAGGTAACTTGGGTAAATATGAGCCGATCCATATTATCGAAAGTAACGATAATGACATGGCACACCAAGTTGTGAGCAAAGAGAACGCTCGTCTCGTCTTAGATATGCTTGAAACGGTAACGCAGAAAGGCGGTTCTGCTCGTCGTGCGGCGGTTCCCGGTTACCGAGTCGGCGCAAAAACTGGTACTGCGCGAAAGGCAAGCGCAGGTGGCTATAGTGATGAGTACATCAACTACACGGCTGGTGTTGCGCCAGTGAGTGACCCACGTTTAGCGCTCGTGGTTGTGGTTAATGAACCACAAGGTGATGATTACTACGGTGGTTCGGTAGCTTCACCTGTTTTCTCTGAAATCATGAAAGGCGCGCTGCAAATTCTGAACGTTGCCCCTGACGAAAATAAATTCCAACAGTAGGCTTATAAGCGTACTGAGAAACAAAATGAGAAAGCTGAGCTAATGCTCGGAGAATAAATATGACTAAAGCCATCAGTATGGACACGCTGCTTTCCACTTGGGTCGATTGCCCGAGCTTGTCGTCCATTCTTGTTTCTGAATTGGAACTCGACAGTCGACGAGTTCAATCTGGAACAACTTTTGTAGCTATTATTGGCCATGTTGTGGATGGGCGTAAATTTATCCCAACCGCGATTGAGCAAGGTGCGAATGCGGTGATTGCTCAAGCTTGTGAGCAAAAAGCGCATGGCACGATTGAGATTGTTGATGATGTTCCAGTGATTTACCTTGATGCGCTGGATAAGTGCCTATCTGAAATTGCAGGTCATTTGTATACCTACCCAACGATGGATTTGATTGGTGTCACTGGCACCAACGGCAAAACCACCATCACTCAACTGATTGCTCAATGGATTGATTTGGTCGGTTCAAAAGCGGCGGTAATGGGAACCACGGGGAATGGCTTTCTCGACAACCTACAAGAAGCTGCGAATACTACGGGCAACGCCGTTGAAATCCAAAAAACACTGTCTTCGCTCGCTGAGCAAAAAGCGCAATACACAGCGCTTGAAGTGTCTTCTCATGGTTTGATTCAAGGTCGCGTTAAAGCGCTGTCTTTTGCTGCTGGCGTGTTTACTAACCTGAGTCGTGATCACCTCGATTACCATGGCACGATGGAAGAATACGCCAACGCTAAGTTAACCCTGTTTACTGAACATCAATGTGGTCACGCTGTTATCAATGTCGATGATGTTGTGGGTGCTGCGTGGGCGAAGCAGTTGAACAACGCGCTTGCCGTGTCACTCAAACCAACAACAGAATTTTCTCAAAGCGTGTATGCAAACCACATCGCTTATGCTGAATCTGGCATCACGATTGAGTTTGATGGCAAGTTTGGTGAAGGTAAGTTGCATGCACCACTTATCGGTGAGTTCAATGCCGCGAATCTGATGTTGGCATTCACAACGTTACTTAGTCTAGGTTTCAGCAAGCAAGATTTGCTGGCAACAGCAGGCCAATTACAGCCCGTTCTTGGTCGTATGGAACTGTTCCAAGCTGATGATAATGCCAAAGTAGTGGTGGATTATGCTCACACGCCTGACGCGCTAGAAAAAGCGCTGCAAGCATTGCGTGTACATTGCCACGGTGAGCTTTGGGCTATCTTCGGCTGCGGTGGTGATCGCGATGCTGGTAAGCGCCCAATGATGGCAGAAATCGCTGAACGTTTGGGTGACAAAGTGGTACTTACCGATGACAACCCTCGTAGCGAAGACCCAGCGCTGATAATGAAAGACATGTTGGCTGGCTTAACGAAACCAGCTGAGGCGATTGTGCAACATGACCGTTTTAAAGCGCTGTCTTACGCACTTGAGCATGCTTCTTCGCAAGACATTATCCTTCTGGCCGGTAAAGGTCATGAGGACTACCAAATTCTAAATTCTGGAACCATCCATTACTCTGACCGCGAGTCAGCCATGACACTATTGGGGCTTTCATCATGATCACAGTAACGCTTTCTCAAATTGCCGACATTACTGGCGGTGAACGGGTTGGTAACGATCTTTCTATTGAATCTGTTTCGACCGACACTCGATCTATCGAACAAGGCGCTCTATTTGTTGCTTTGGTTGGAGAGCGTTTTGATGCTCACGACTTTTGCCAACAAGCAGTAGAGTCGGGCGCGGGCGCACTATTGGTACAAAAACGCGTTAATGTGAATGTGCCTCAAGTCGTTGTCGGCGATAGTAAGGTAGCATTGGGGCAAGTGGCAGCTTGGGTTCACCAAACATGCCAAACGCCGACGGTCGCCATTACAGGTAGCTGTGGTAAAACCACGGTAAAAGAGATGGTTGCCAGTATTTTGCAGTTGAAAGGTAAAGTGCTGTTTACTGCGGGCAACTTCAACAACGACATTGGTGTGCCATTGACCTTGCTGCGTTCGCAACAAGACGATGACTACGCGGTGATCGAGTTGGGTGCGAACCACATTGGTGAAATTGAGTACACTACGCAATTAGTTAAGCCAGACATTGCCATGGTAAACAACGTGGCTGCTGCTCACCTTGAAGGTTTCGGGTCTATCGATGGCGTGAAACAAGCTAAAGGTGAAATCTACCAAGGGCTAGCGGCTGGCGGTATTGCGATCGTAAACCTAGATAGCAATGGCGGAGCGAAGTGGGATGAAGTATTAGCAGATAAGAATGTGATTACTTTTTCACAAAGTAACGCGGACGCTGACTTTTACGCTTCCAACATCGTGATGAGCGCCGCAGGTGAGGCAAGCTTTGACTTACATATCGCTGCAACTTCACAAGAAATTGAACTGTCTCTGGGTATTATTGGTCAACACAACGTGGCTAATGCAATTGCTGCTTCTATCATTGCCTTGAAAATGGGGTCGACATTAGAAGAGATTCGTTCAGGCCTTAAGCACTTAAACAAGGTAAAAGGTCGTGTTGAAGTGGAAGAGTTGAGCGATAAAATCAAGCTTATTGATGACAGCTACAACGCTAGCGTTCCTGCTATGAAGGCGGCGGTCGATTTACTGGCGGCATTCCAAGGCCAACGTTGGTTGATTTTAGGTAATATGGCGGAGTTGGGTGAGGAAAGTCTTGCACTTCACCGTCAAGTCGGGGAACATGCTGCCCCACAAAAATTTGAACATGTTCTCACGTATGGTGCGGATGCAAAGGTCATTAGCGAGCTTTGCGATGGCATCCATTTCGAGACACATCAAGAGATGATTGACTACATCAAGCAGCATCTAGACCAAGCGGTTCCTGAACACCACACGATTTTGGTGAAAGGCGCGAACGGTGCACGTATGTTTGAAGTCGCTGCTGCTTTGAAGGAGTACTATTAATGATTATTTGGCTTGCCGAGCTGCTACAGCCATACCTATCTTTTTTCCGATTGTTTGAATACCTATCTTTTCGAGCAATCCTCAGCGTTCTAACCGCTCTAGGTCTATCTCTATGGATGGGGCCGATTATGATCAAGCGTCTACAGATGCTACAAATTGGTCAGGTTGTTCGTAACGAAGGTCCAGAATCCCACTTTAGCAAGCGTGGTACCCCAACAATGGGCGGTATCATGATTTTGGCTGCTATCTCTATCACTATCCTGTTATGGACTGACTTGTCGAACCCGTACGTATGGGCGGTACTGACCGTTCTTCTTGGTTATGGTGCGATCGGTTTTGTCGATGACTATCGTAAGGTCGTGCGCAAGAACACTGACGGTCTGATTGCTCGTTGGAAGTACTTCTGGCAATCATTAATTGCGTTTGTAGTGGCTTTTGCTCTGTACGCTTACGGCAAGGATACTGCAGCAACTCAGCTTGTGGTGCCATTTTTCAAAGACATCATGCCGCAACTTGGTTTGATGTACATTATCCTGACTTACTTTGTAATCGTGGGTACCAGTAACGCGGTAAACCTAACCGATGGTCTAGATGGTTTAGCTATCATGCCAACGGTTCTCGTTGCGGCTGGTTTTGCGGTGATTGCATGGGCGACGGGTAACGTTAACTTCTCTGAATACCTTCACATCCCTTACCTACCGCACGCTTCTGAATTGGTTGTGGTATGTACGGCAATTGTTGGTGCAGGTCTTGGTTTCTTGTGGTTTAACACTTACCCAGCACAAGTGTTTATGGGCGATGTGGGCTCACTAGCACTTGGTGGTGCGCTTGGCACAATCGCAGTATTGGTTCGTCAAGAGTTGGTACTGGTGATCATGGGCGGTGTGTTTGTAATGGAAACGCTATCGGTAATTCTTCAGGTAGGTTCTTACAAACTGCGCGGCCAGCGTATTTTCCGCATGGCACCGATTCACCACCACTACGAATTAAAAGGTTGGCCGGAGCCTCGCGTAATCGTGCGCTTCTGGATTATTTCTATGGTTCTTGTTCTGATTGGTCTAGCGACACTGAAAGTGCGTTAATCGCACTTTCCAAGAACAAGACAAATTGCGTGATCAAATATGGAACGTTGGCAAAACATACATAAGGTCGTCGTTGTAGGGCTCGGTATTACCGGGCTCTCTGTCGTTAAACACCTAACAAAAACACAGCCGCAACTGACGGTTAAAGTCATCGATACACGTGCGACTCCTCCGGGAGCTGAGCGCTTACCAGAGCAGGTTGAACTGCACAGTGGTGGTTGGAATACTGAGTGGCTTGCAGAGGCCGACTTAGTGGTGACTAACCCGGGTATTGCCTTAGCGACACCAGAGATACAAGCGGTTCTTGCGAAAGGAACGTCAGTTGTTGGTGATATCGAACTCTTCGCGTGGGCAGTCGATAAGCCAGTTATTGCGATTACCGGTTCTAATGGTAAAAGCACAGTCACTGACTTAACGGGTGTAATGGCGAAGGCTGCAGGCTTAACAGTGGGTGTCGGTGGCAATATCGGTGTTCCTGCTCTCGATTTGCTAGAGCAAGATGCAGACTTGTATGTGCTTGAGTTGTCCAGTTTCCAGCTAGAAACCACTTCAAGCCTGAAGCTCAAAGCGGCGGCGTTTCTGAACCTTTCCGAAGATCACATGGATCGCTATGAGGGCATGTCGGACTACCGACAAGCTAAACTGCGCATTTTTGATAACGCGGAGTTGGCAGTAGTTAACCGTGATGATCAAGAAACCTTCCCTGATACTGAAACACCGTTGGTGACGTTCGGAAGTGATGAGCAAGCTTACGGCCTTGAAGCAGATGGTAACCGTACTTGGTTGCTTGATCATGGTCAGCGTGTGATTGCCAGTGATGAATTAAATCTGGTTGGTAAGCACAATCTAGCTAACGCGCTTGTGGTACTTGCTCTGCTTAAAGCGGCAGATGTGGACTATCACAAATCATTGAATGCACTGAAAACTTACACGGGTTTGACACATCGATGCCAAGTGGTTGCGGATAATCGTGGCGTAAAATGGGTGAATGACTCTAAAGCGACCAATATTGCAAGCACTATGGCTGCACTCTCTGGATTAGAGTCAACAGGCAAGCTGTACTTGCTTGTTGGTGGTGTTGGCAAAGGCGCTGACTTCACTCCACTAAAACCGATCTTCGCAACACTGAACCTACAACTTTGCTGCTTTGGTGCAGATGGTGATGAATTTATGCCACTGCATGAATCAGCAACTCGTTTCGACACCATGGAAGATGTGATTCAACAGATATCTTCGCAGTTAAAAACGGGTGATATGGTGATGCTGTCTCCGGCATGTGCTAGCTTTGATCAATTCGACAACTTTATGGCAAGAGGTGACGCAATCGCAGCTCTTGCTAAGAAATATGCATAATTAAAGGTCACACACTTCGTGGGTTTAGGTAACGTTAAACGCAGCATTGGCACTTGGCTTAAGCATCCTGCACCAGAGGCGCTCTTTGATCGTCAACTTGTCTGGATTGCACTGGGTTTGATGTTAACTGGCTTGGTGATGGTGACATCAGCATCATTTCCTATCAGCTCGCGTTTGACGGATCAGCCGTTTCACTTCATGTTCCGTCATGCCACCTTCCTAGTTCTCGCGATTGGTGTTTCTTCCGTTATTCTCCAAGTGCCTTTGCAGGAGTGGTTCAAGAAGAGCCACTACCTACTGTGGCTTGCTTTTGGCTTGCTCATCATCGTATTAGTCGCTGGTAAGTCGGTGAACGGTGCCTCACGTTGGATCCCGCTGGGTCTGTTCAACTTGCAGCCTGCCGAAGTCGCCAAGCTCTCGCTATTTGTCTTCATGTCCGGTTATCTGGTGCGTAAGCAAGACGAAGTTCGCCAAACTTTCTTTGGCGGTTTCATGAAGCCGATTATGGTGTTTGCCTTCTTCGCGGTCTTGCTGCTTGGTCAGCCCGACTTAGGTACTGTGGTCGTAATGCTGGTGACCTTGTTTGGCATGTTGTTCATTGCAGGCGCTAAGCTCACGCAGTTCTTAGCTTTGATGATTGCCGGTATCGCTGCGGTCGTTGGTTTGATTTTGGTTGAGCCGTACCGTATTCGCCGTGTTACGTCATTCTTAGACCCTTGGGAAGATCCATTCGGTAGTGGTTATCAGCTCACACAATCACTCATGGCATTTGGTCGTGGTGAGTGGTTTGGTCAAGGCCTAGGCAACTCAATTCAAAAACTCGAATACCTACCAGAAGCGCATACCGACTTCGTTTTTGCAGTATTGTCAGAAGAGCTCGGGTTTGTTGGTGTGGTATTAGTACTCATGCTGATTTTTAGCTTGGTATTAAAAGCGGTCTACATTGGTAAGCGTGCCTTTGATGAAGGCGAAATGTTTGGTGGTTACCTCGCATTTGGCATCGGTATTTGGTTTGCTTTTCAGACGTTGGTTAACGTTGGCGCAGCAGCAGGCATCGTTCCAACCAAAGGTCTTACTCTTCCACTGATCAGTTATGGTGGTTCGAGTCTTATTATCATGTCCGTGGCAGTATCTATCTTGCTGCGAATCGATCACGAATGCCGCTTGAAGCGCGGCCAGAAAGAATCAGAACAACAAGTCGATGAAGAAAAATAAACGTTTGATGGTGATGGCTGGTGGTACTGGCGGTCACGTGTTCCCGGGTCTTGCGGTAGCGAAGCAGCTACAAGAACAAGGTTGGGAGATTCGTTGGTTAGGCACCGCGGATAGAATGGAAGCCGATCTAGTGCCAAAACATGGCATTGAAATCGACTTTATCAAAGTAAAAGGTCTACGAGGTCAAGGCGTTAAGCGTCTTCTTGCGGCACCATTTCAAATTATCAATGCCATCATGCAAGCTCGAGCTCACATGAAACGCTGGCAGCCAGACGCAGTGCTTGGTATGGGCGGCTATGTTAGCGGTCCTGGTGGTATTGCCGCTTGGATGAGTGGTATTCCTGTAGTGCTGCACGAGCAGAATGCAGTCGCAGGCCTGACGAACCAATGGTTATCGAAAATCGCGAAGAAGGTATTTCAAGCTTTCCCTGGCGCGTTTCCAAATGCCGAAGTGGTTGGCAACCCAGTTCGTGAAGATGTGACTCAATTAGCAGCGCCAACTGAGCGCATGCAAGAACGTCAAGGTCCAATTCGTATTTTGGTGATGGGCGGCAGCCAAGGCGCACGCATTCTTAACCAAACTCTGCCAGAAGTGATGGCAAAATTGGGCGATGATTACTGTATTCGTCATCAAGCGGGCAAAGGCTCCGCTGAAGAGGTGAACGCAGCATACCAAGCGAATGGTGTTGCGAATGCAGACGTTACAGAGTTCATTGACGACGTTGCAGAAGCGTATGCATGGGCTGACCTTTTAGTTTGTCGTTCAGGAGCGTTAACCGTTTCGGAAGTCTCGGCGGCAGGTGTGGGGGCTATTTTTGTTCCGTTTATGCACAAAGACCGTCAGCAAGCACTGAATGCAGACCACTTAGTGGATTGCGGTGCGGCGAAAATGATTGAACAACCAGATTTAACCGTTGAGTCATTGACTCAGCAGATCCAACAATTGGATCGACAAGCTTTACTTACAATGGCTGAGCAAGCGCGTGGCGCTGCAAAATTGAATGCTGACCGAGTTGTCGCACAAGCCATTGTCGCTTTGACCGAAAAGCGTTAACCGAATTATTGAGAATAGAATTGATGACAATCCAACATACACAAGACTTAGCTCAGATTCGCGCAATGGTGCCAGAAATGCGCCGCGTGAAATCCATCCACTTCATCGGTATTGGTGGTGCGGGCATGAGCGGCATTGCAGAAGTGCTGTTGAACGAAGGCTACCAAATCACAGGTTCTGATCTATCAGAGAACCCAGTGACAGAGCGTTTAGTATCAAAGGGTGCGACCGTATTTATCGGCCACCAAGCGAGCAATGTAGAAAAAGCCAGTGTTGTTGTGGTTTCAACGGCGATTAACGAAGAAAACCCAGAAGTGATGGCAGCGCGTGAGTTGCGTATTCCTATTGTACGTCGCGCAGAGATGTTGGCTGAATTGATGCGATTCCGTCACGGTATTGCTGTTGCGGGTACGCACGGCAAAACAACGACCACGGCACTTGTGACGCAAATCTATTCTGAAGCGGGCTTGGATCCAACTTTTGTTAACGGTGGTTTGGTTAAGAGCGCAGGTACGAACGCACGCTTAGGCTCTAGCCGAATCTTGATTGCTGAAGCAGACGAAAGTGACGCTTCATTCTTGCATTTGCAACCTATGGTGAGCATCGTAACGAACATCGAAGCTGACCATATGGATACATACGGTGGTGACTTCGAAACCTTGAAGCAAACCTTCATTGACTTCCTTCACAACCTACCGTTTTACGGCCAAGCAATTGTATGTATCGACGATCCTGTGATTCGTGAATTGATTCCTCGAATTAGCCGTCAAGTGATCACTTATGGTTTCTCTGAAGATGCGGATGTTCGTATCGAGGATTATCACCAAGAAGGTCAGCAAGGCAAATTCACTGTAGTACGCGAAGGTCGTGCGAATCTTGATATCACACTAAATATTCCTGGCCGCCATAATGCCTTGAACGCATCAGCAGCAATTGCGGTTGCCACAGAAGATGACATTAGCGATGAAGCGATTTTAAAGGCAATGGCAGGTACTCAAGGTACAGGTCGTCGTTTTGACCATTTGGGTGAGTTTGATACGGGCAACGGCCATGCCATGCTTGTCGATGATTACGGTCACCACCCAACAGAAGTGGACGTAACGATCCATGCCGCGCGAAGTGGTTGGCAAGATAAGCGCTTAGTGATGATTTTCCAACCGCACCGTTACAGTCGAACTCGTGATTTATACGATGATTTTGCAAACGTACTTGAACAAGTTGATGTGCTAATCATGTTGGATGTATACGCCGCAGGCGAAAAGCCAATAGCAGGTGCAGATGGTCGTGCTTTATGTCGAACTATCCGCAGTCGTGGGAAGGTAGATCCAATTTTTGTCCCAGAAATCGAGCAATTACCTTCAGTTTTGGCTAACGTTATACAAGACGGCGACCTGATTTTGACTCAAGGTGCGGGTGATGTTGGTAAAGTGGCGAAGCAATTAGCAGCACTTGAATTGAACATTAGCAAGATGCTCGGTTAGCGACCAAGGTTGACGCAAGGTACAGAGAAAGACCTAGATCTCGATTTTGCGTCAAGAACGTTGTGATTTATCGCTATCAGTGTTTGATAGTTTACAAGAGCTCAGTATAATCCCAAGGTTAAAGTCAATGCTTTTGCCAATGTGTGCTAACACGGTGAAAAGTACAGGACAAAAGTCAGGAAACGAAGACGTTGTTGAATATTGCACTTAATGAAGAGCGACTTAACACGGACAATAACCGTGGTCGCCAAGATAAAATCTTAGGTGCGCTATTTTTCGTTGTTGTGGTGACCTTAATTAGTTCTGTTTTGTACTCAGCGATCAGTTGGATGTGGGATGACCAAAGGTTACCTCTCTCCAAAATAGTACTTCAGGGAAAACTGGAGTATGTCACTGCAGACGATGTTCAAGCTGCGTTTAGCCAGATTGATCATATTGGCACCTTCATGTCACAAGACATTGATGTGTTGCAACATAGTGTTGAAGCCATTCCTTGGGTTGCGCATGCCGCGATCCGCAAACAATGGCCTGACACAGTAAAAGTATTTTTGACAGAACATCGCCCAGTCGCCATCTGGAATGGCAACGAATTATTAGATAATAATGGCTTGGTATTTGGAGGCGATGTCGGCCTGCTAAAGGAAGAGAAAGTTAAGTTATATGGACCCAATGAAACCGGGCCGGAAGTCTTGCAAACCTATCGCGAACTCCGACCTAAGTTCCAAACACTGGGTCTTGCTATATCGTCTCTTGTATTAAACGAGCGACGAGCTTGGCAAATCATCCTTGATAACGGTATTCGACTAGAGCTCGGTAAAGAGTCTCTGGATGAGCGAATAGAGCGTTTCTTCTTGCTCTACAACAAGCTTGGCAGTGACACACAAAGAATCAGTTATATCGATCTTAGGTACGATACGGGAGCCGCGGTTGGTTGGTTTCCTGAACATGAGTTAGAACAAGAGAGTACGAATGACTAAGGCCGCTGATGACAACATTATTGTTGGTCTTGATATAGGCACTGCAACCGTATCAGCTCTAGTGGGTGAGATTCTACCGGATGGCCAAATAAATATTATTGGTTCGGGTAGTAGCCCTTCACGTGGCATGGATAAAGGCGGCGTGAATGATTTGGAGTCGGTTGTAAAATCAGTACAACGCGCAATTGATCAAGCTGAGTTAATGGCGGAATGCCAAATCAGCCGAGTATTTATTTCGTTGTCTGGTAAGCATATCGCAAGCCGAATTGAAAAAGGCATGGGCACTATATCGGACGAGGAAGTTTCTCAAGAAGATATGGATCGCGCTATCCATACCGCAAAATCGATTAAAATCGGTGATGAACAACGAATCCTTCACGTGATTCCGCAAGAGTTCACCATCGACTACCAAGAGGGTATCAAAAATCCGCTTGGTTTATCTGGAGTGAGAATGGAAGTGAGTGTCCATTTGATCTCATGCCATAATGATATGGCACGCAATATTATTAAGGCGGTAGAACGCTGCGGCCTTAAAGTAGAGCAACTTGTTTTTTCTGGGCTTGCTGCGAGTAACGCGGTAATTACCGAGGATGAAAGAGAGCTTGGGGTTTGTGTGGTCGATATTGGCGCTGGCACGATGGATGTTTCTATCTGGACTGGTGGTGCGTTACGTCACACAGAGGTGTTTTCTTACGCAGGAAATGCTGTAACTAGCGATATTGCTTTTGCTTTTGGTACGCCTGTGAGCGATGCTGAAGAAATAAAGGTCAAATATGGTTGCGCCTTGAGTGAACTGGTCAGTAAGGATGACACAGTTAACGTTCCAAGCGTAGGTGGTCGACCTTCACGTAGTCTGCAGCGTCAGACTTTGTCAGAAGTGATTGAACCACGCTACTCTGAGCTAATGGGACTGGTTAACCAAACTATCGACTCTGTACAAGCGAAATTGCGCGAAGAGGGCATTAAGCACCATCTCGCCGCGGGTGTAGTTCTTACCGGCGGTGCAGCGCAAATCGAGGGAGTGGTAGAATGTGCGGAACGCGTATTCCGCAACCAAGTAAGGGTCGGCAAACCGCTCGAAGTCAGCGGATTAACTGACTATGTAAAAGAGCCGTACCATTCTACGGCAGTTGGATTACTTCATTACGCAAGAGACATGCAGTCTAGCGACGATAGCGATTATAATGAACCTAAGCGCTCATCTGTTACTGGCTTTTTCGGTAAATTGCGTAATTGGATACAAAAAGAGTTTTAACCTGAGTTGCAGGATAAACGGAGACAACACATGTTTGAACCGATGATGGAAATGTCTGACGATGCAGTAATCAAGGTCGTTGGGGTTGGTGGCGGCGGTGGTAACGCTGTTGAACACATGGTGCGTGAATCCATCGAAGGTGTGGAATTCATCAGCGTCAACACTGATGCGCAAGCACTTCGTAAGACAAGCGTTGGCAATGTCATTCAGATTGGTGGTGATATCACTAAAGGTCTGGGTGCAGGTGCGAATCCACAGGTTGGCCGTGAGGCAGCTCTCGAAGACAGAGATAGACTTAAAGATTCCCTAACTGGTGCCGATATGGTGTTTATCGCAGCTGGTATGGGCGGTGGTACTGGTACTGGTGCAGCACCTGTTATCGCTGAAGTAGCAAAAGAGCTGGGTATTCTTACCGTTGCGGTAGTAACAAAACCGTTCAGCTTTGAAGGCAAAAAGCGTTTGGCATTTGCAGAGCAAGGTATCGATGAGCTTTCTAAGCACGTTGACTCTTTGATCACGATTCCAAACGAAAAGCTACTTAAAGTACTTGGCCGTGGTGTAACGCTGCTAGAAGCGTTTGCAAGCGCGAACGACGTTCTTAAGAACGCAGTTCAAGGTATTGCAGAGCTAATCACTCGTCCTGGCATGATCAACGTCGACTTTGCAGACGTACGCACTGTGATGTCTGAAATGGGTCACGCAATGATGGGTAGCGGCATCGCGAAAGGCGAAGATCGTGCAGAAGAAGCAGCAGAGATGGCTATCTCTAGCCCGCTTCTAGAAGACATCGATCTAGCGGGTGCTCGTGGTGTTCTTGTTAACATCACTGCTGGTCTGGACATGCGTCTTGATGAGTTTGAGACAGTAGGTAACACAGTGAAAGCATTTGCTTCGGACAATGCGACAGTGGTTATCGGTACTTCTCTAGACCCAGATATGACGGACGAAATCCGCGTAACAGTTGTTGCGACAGGTATCGGCAACGAGAAAAAACCAGACATTACGCTAGTTGCTGGTGGCAAAGCGAAAGTAGCTCCGACGGCTGCACCGCAAGCTCAACCACAACAGCAAGCTGCAGCGCCACAAGCTGAAGAGAAACCGGCACAAACTTTGCAAACTACTCCAGTGCAAGAGAAGCCACAGGTAACTCCTCAGCCGACAAACACAGTTTCTTCTTCTCCAGCTTCATCTGCGGGCCAAAGCTCAGCAGCACCAAAGCAAGAGAAAGAAAGCGGTTATTTAGATATTCCGGCATTTTTGCGTCGTCAGGCTGATTAATCTTTAACCCGTAAATTTGACATAGCTCAAAATTATGGTAGCATTCACGGTCGACGTTACAGACGGCCGTGTTTTGTAGCATATTTTAGAGAGGCAAGCAGATGATCAGACAACGTACTCTGAAAGAAATAGTGAAAACAACTGGTGTGGGTCTCCACTCTGGTCGTAAAGTCACACTTACTCTGCGCCCAGCTGCTGCTAATACAGGTATCATTTACCGTCGTACAGATGTAAACCCACCTGTAGATTTTCCAGCTGATCCAGCGTCTGTTCGTGACACTATGCTATGTACAGCACTAGTGAACGACGAAGGCGTGCGTATTTCGACTGTTGAACACTTGAACGCGGCACTTGCTGGAATGGGCATCGACAACATTATTGTTGAAGTTGACGCACCTGAAATTCCAATCATGGATGGTAGCGCTAGCCCATTCGTATACTTGCTACAACAAGCAGGTATCGAAACGCAAAATGCGCCTAAGCGTTTTATCCGTATTAAGAAACCAGTTCGTTTTGAAGATGGTGATAAGTGGGCAGAGTTTGTTCCATTTAACGGCTTCCGTATGGACTTCGAAATTGAATTTAACCACCCTGCGATCGAATCAGACGAGCAACGTCTTCTGTTTGATTTCTCATCTCAAGGTTTCGTTCGCGAGATTTCTCGTGCACGTACATTTGGTTTCATGCGTGATATCGAATATCTACAATCTCAGAACCTAGTTCTTGGTGGTAGCTTTGATAACGCAATCGTACTGGATGATTACCGCATTCTTAACGAAGAAGGCCTACGCTTTGATAACGAGTTTGTTACTCACAAAGTATTGGACGCGATTGGTGACCTTTACATGTGTGGTCACGCAATTATCGGTGAATTCCGTGCGTTCAAATCAGGTCATGGTCTAAACAACCAACTTCTACGTGCTGTTCTTGCTGATCAAGAAGCATGGGAATGGACAACATTCGAAGAAGAAGAAGGTTCACCAGTTGCATTTGCACAACCAAATATGGTTCTAGCGTAAAATACGCAAACGCAAACAAATTAAAAAAGCCAGGCAATGCCTGGCTTTTTAGTATCTGAAGTTTCGTTGCTATTTTTCGCTTTTCTTCTCTGCCATATCGGCAAGGCGCTTCAAGCGTTCTTGGATCTTCGGTGGCGCCATATCAGCAATGATCAACAGCGAGTTTGCCGCGGATTCGGTTAATGGTGGACGCTTTGGTTTGTTCTCTTGTTCGAACCGATTACGGTAAAGGGAAGGGTTGATTCTTACCTCCACACTCATTAATTTTGCGTAGCCCTGGGTTCTCAGTTTATTGAGGATCATCAGGCGATCGTAATCGATCTTCATTTTGATCGCAGCACTCGATACATCAATTAATAAATGACCGCTGCGAACGTTCGCCACACGGCAATGATCGGCCGTTCCTTTTGGCAAGATCTCCTGCAATGCCTGATTCAGCTGCAAGATTTCCCCTGCATGCTCTTGAATCTGCTTAAACTGAGATTCAGCAATAAGGTCGTCTGTTGAGGTAGGGCGATGATCACGCATAGGTAAAATCTAATTTTGTTGAGATATGGGTATTCTAGAGCAGTTTTCTGCTTAGGTATAGTTTACATTATGGCCTTTATCTTCAACTTCACCAGACGATTTGGGTTTAGCAAGTAAAAGCGGATTGTTTTTGAAAATGCTAACTTTACGCCGTGAGGCTTGTGTAATACTGGCTCATCCGCCATCAGTTTGTCTAAAAACTTACGAGTGCTTCAAACAAATACGTCTATTTATGGTTGTATCGATGAAAAATCCTTACACTAAGCCACATTGATTCAAAATTTAGCCTTGAAATATGGATGTTTGAACTCAATATCTTTGATAAATGATTTATCTCAGTATTCTTAGTTCCAAACTGGCAGAGACTGAAGGCATTACGAGTAGATCGGGAACGGTCTGATTAAAGAGAGATCCACGAAAAATGATAACTAAGCTACTGACAAAAGTAATTGGCAGTCGCAACGACCGAACACTGCGCCGCCTTAGAAAAATTGTAAAAGAGATTAATAACTACGAACCAACGTTCGAAGCACTTTCTGATGAAGAGCTAAAAGCGAAGACAGTTGAGTTCCGTGAGCGCCTAGAGCAAGGCGAAACTCTTGATAAGCTACTTCCAGAAGCTTTTGCTACGGTTCGTGAAGCATCTAAACGTGTTTACGGCATGCGTCACTTCGACGTTCAGCTTATCGGTGGTATGGTACTGAACGGCGGTCAAATTGCGGAAATGCGTACTGGTGAAGGTAAAACTTTAACTGCAACCCTTCCTGCTTACCTAAACGCACTTCCAGGTAAAGGTGTACACGTAGTCACAGTGAACGACTACCTAGCGACACGTGATGCTGAGACTAACCGTCCACTATTTGAATTCTTAGGTATGACTGTTGGCGTAAACGTGCCAAACATGCCTCCTCAAGCGAAGAAAGAAGCTTACCAAGCCGACATCCTATACGGTACAAACAACGAATTTGGTTTTGACTACCTACGTGACAACATGGCTTTCCGCAATGAAGACCGTGTTCAACGTGAGCGTTTCTTCGCTGTAGTCGATGAGGTGGACTCAATCCTTATCGATGAAGCTCGTACTCCTTTGATCATATCTGGTCCAGCAGAAGACAGCTCTGATCTATACACTCGTATCAACCTGCTTATTCCACAGCTTCAAAAGCAAGATAAAGAAGATTCTGAAGAATACCGCGGTGACGGTCACTACACAGTAGATGAGAAATCTAAACAGGTTCACCTAACAGAAACGGGCCAAGAATTCGTTGAAGAATTGATGGTGAAAAACGGTCTGATGGAAGAGGGTGATACGCTTTACTCTCCAACGAACATCAGCCTACTGCACCACGTA
Organism: Vibrio sp. D173a; assembly: GCF_030248475.1. NCBI lineage: Bacteria > Pseudomonadati > Pseudomonadota > Gammaproteobacteria > Vibrionales > Vibrionaceae > Vibrio > Vibrio sp. D173a. Next base: position 8,243 of record NZ_JAHGAH010000005.1, on the reverse strand, counting down.
AACGCAGCGCTTCGCGCACACGTGTTGTTCGAACGCAACGTAGATTACATCGTTAACGAAGACGGTGAAGTTGTAATCGTTGATGAGCACACGGGTCGTACAATGCCGGGTCGTCGTTGGTCTGAAGGTCTTCACCAAGCGGTTGAAGCAAAAGAAGGCGTTAAGATTCAAAACGAAAACCAAACGCTGGCTTCGATTACTTTCCAGAACTACTTCCGTCTATACGAAAAACTGTCAGGCATGACAGGTACAGCGGATACAGAAGCATTCGAATTCCAATCGATTTACGGTCTTGAAACGGTTGTTATCCCAACTAACAAGCCAATGATCCGTAACGATATGCCAGACGTGGTTTACCGTACTGAAGCAGAGAAGTTTGCTGCAATCATCGAAGACATCAAAGAGCGCGTAGAGAAAGGTCAACCATCTCTAGTAGGTACGGTTTCTATCGAGAAATCAGAACTGCTATCTAACGCACTTAAGAAAGCGAAGATTAAGCACAACGTACTGAACGCGAAATTCCACGAACGTGAAGCTGAGATTGTTGCAGAAGCTGGTACACCTGGTGCAGTAACTATCGCAACGAACATGGCAGGTCGTGGTACCGATATCGTGTTGGGTGGTAGCTGGCAAGCGAAAGTGGAAGCACTGCAAGATCCGACTAAAGAACAGATCGACGCGATTAAAGCTGAGTGGAAACAAGTTCACGATCAAGTACTAGAGTCTGGTGGTCTACACATCATCGGTACTGAGCGTCACGAATCTCGTCGTATCGATAACCAGCTACGTGGTCGTTCTGGTCGTCAAGGTGATGCGGGTTCATCTCGTTTCTACCTATCGATGGAAGATTCACTGCTGCGTATCTTCACTTCAGACCGTATGGCTAGCCTTATCCAAAGTGGTATGGAAGAAGGTGAAGCGATCGAGTCTAAGATGCTGTCTCGTTCAATTGAAAAAGCACAGCGTAAAGTGGAAGGCCGTAACTTCGATATCCGTAAACAGCTTCTTGAATACGATGACGTAGCGAACGATCAACGTAAAGTGGTTTACGAATTGCGTGATGAGCTAATGAGCGTTGACGACATTAGCGATATGATTGAGCAAAACCGTGAAGATGTAATCACTGCGATCATCGACGAATACATTCCACCACAATCTCTAGAAGACATGTGGGATGTGGAAGGTCTACAAGAGCGCTTGAAGGCAGACTTCGATCTAGACGCGCCAATCAAGCAATGGCTTGAAGAAGACGACAAGCTATACGAAGAAGCGCTACGTGAGAAGATCACTAACCTAGCGGTTGAAGTTTACAAAGCGAAAGAAGAAGTGGTTGGCGCACAAGTGCTACGTAACTTCGAGAAGTCAGTTATGCTTCAAACGCTAGATACGCTATGGAAAGAGCACCTAGCGGCGATGGATCACCTACGTCAAGGTATTCACCTACGTGGTTACGCGCAGAAGAACCCGAAACAAGAGTACAAGCGTGAGTCGTTTGAACTGTTTGAAGGTCTATTAGAAGCGCTGAAAACAGACGTGATTACTGTTCTATCTCGTGTTCGTGTTCAACAGCAAGAAGAAGTTGAACGTATGGAAGAGCAACGTCGCGCGCAAGCTGAAGAAGCAGCACGTCGTGCACAAGCTCAACACGCGGCAGCACAAAACCCATTGTCTGAAGGAGAAGAGTCTGAAGAAGGCGCTCACCAACCAATGGTTCGTGAAGAACGCAAAGTGGGCCGTAATGAGCCTTGTCCATGTGGCAGCGGCAAAAAGTACAAACAGTGCCACGGTAAAATCGACTAATACAGTCTGAAAACATAAATAAAGAGTCGCTTAGGCGGCTCTTTTTGTATTGATAGATCTAGGAACGAATCTAATGAAAAGAATTCACATTGTTGCGGCGATCATCTTTAACCAAGACAAATCGCAAATCTTCATCACCAAACGTCCGAGCGACAAACACAAGGGCGGTTTTTGGGAGTTCCCTGGTGGTAAAGTTGAGCAAGACGAAACGGTTGAACAAGCGATGATTCGTGAGCTTGAGGAAGAGATTGGCATTACAGTGACTGAGCAAGCTTTGTTTGAACACTTGGAATACGATTATCCAGATAAGTCCCTGAAGTTTGATTTTATGACAGTATCTCAATTCGACAACCAACCTTATGGTCGCGAAGGCCAAGAAGGTTGTTGGGTGGATATTGCTGCATTGCCTGATTACGCCTTCCCTGAAGCGAATGTGCCGATCCTTGAGCGAGTGGTAAAAGAGTTTTCCTAACTCACCGCGAACTATCTTGTGGTTAACACAGGATATTGTTAGTTTAAAAAGATATCGCGAAACGAAAGAGGACGAGGCAAACCTCGTTTATCCAGAGAAGGAGAGAAAGCGCAATGGTTCGTATTGCAATCGCAGGAGCTGCTGGCCGTATGGGTCGCAATCTAGTTAAAGCATCACACCTCAATCCAGAAGCATCCGTTACTGCAGGTTCTGAGCGTCCAGAATCTTCATTAATTGGCGTCGATGTGGGTGAACTGTGTGGTGAAGGTAAATTTGATGTCTTTCTGACGGATGATTTAACAAAAGAAGTCGACAACTTTGATGTAGTGATCGATTTTACTGCTCCAGTGAGCACGCTAGCGAATCTAGAACTGTGTAAGCAACATGGTAAGAGCATTATTATTGGTACAACGGGCTTCAGTGAAGAAGAACGTGAACTGATTGATGAAGCCGCTAAGCAAGTACCTGTTGTCATGGCTCCTAACTACTCTGTTGGTGTGAACCTAGTCTTTAAGCTTCTTGAGAAAGCAGCCAAAGTCATGGGCGACTACTGTGATATAGAAATCGTAGAAGCGCATCACCGTCATAAAGTTGATGCTCCGTCTGGTACCGCGATTGGTATGGGTGAAGCCATTGCTGGCGCGATGGGTAACAAACTGAGTGACGTTGCGGTATATGCACGTGAAGGTATCACGGGCGAACGTACGAAAGATGAGATCGGTTTTGCGACTATCCGCGCTGGTGATATCGTCGGTGAGCATACTGCAATGTTTGCTGATATCGGTGAGCGTGTTGAGATCACACACAAAGCGACCGACCGTATGACTTTTGCTAATGGTGCCGTTAAGGCCGCTGTTTGGTTACATTCTAAACCAGCGGGCTTTTATACCATGACCGATGTCCTCGGGTTGAATGAGCTTTAAGTACATAATTATTCGCCGGCGCAAGCCGGCTTTTTTGTATTTGAAGAAAATTATGTAAATGAAATGAGTACGTGAGATGCGTGTGTTATCGATAGTTTGATTGGTTTTTTGGGGTGGTTTAACTATTTATTTGTGTGTAATGCTCAAAAGTTTGGGTTGATTTTGCTGGATGAACGTTTGCGCAAAAAACTCGGAAAATTTTGTGATCTGTAATAAGTTCAAATTTGTAAAATTCACAAAAAAGTCATGATAACTGATGTGTAGGTAAGTAAAACTTGCTTTTTTAGGGCTTTTTCTGTTGAAATTCCCTTACTTGCTAGAAAGTGATAATTTATTTTTCAATGTGTGTTGACAGTTTCCAAGTCCGTCTTTAGAATGCCGCCAATTTGTCAAAAATATCTGTTTATGTAAATAATCAAGGTAAAGGAAGGCAAATTTGCAGCTTAATTTATTTTTTATGCATTTTTATTCTGGAGGTTGTCTTGGGTAAATTAGCACTGTTAGTCCTAGAAGATGGGACAGTGTTCCGCGGTGTTTCCATTGGAACAGATGGTATTTCCGTTGGTGAAGTTGTTTTTAATACCTCGATGACGGGGTACCAAGAAATTCTCACTGATCCTTCCTATTCTCAACAAATCGTTACTCTTACTTATCCTCACATTGGCAATACCGGAACCAATTCCGAAGACGAAGAATCCTCTTCAATTCACGCACAAGGCCTTGTGATTCGCGATCTCCCTCTTATCGCTTCTAACTTCCGTAATGAACAATCCCTTTCTGATTACCTCAAGTCGCAAAACATCGTCGGCATTGCAGACATCGACACGCGTAAGCTAACTCGTATCCTGCGTGAAAAAGGTGCTCAAAACGGTTGTATCGTAGCTGACTCTTCCATAAACGGAGAGAATCTAGACGAAGCTTTGGCACTAGCGAAAGCAAAAGAATTCCCTGGCTTGAAAGGAATGGATCTTGCGAAAGAGGTTACAACAAAAGAAGCGTATCAATGGAAACAAGGTTCGTGGACGCTTGAGGGTGGACTTCCAGAAGCGAAAGACGACAGCGAATTGCCATATCACGTTGTTGCCTACGACTTTGGCGCAAAACGCAACATCCTGCGCATGTTGGTTGACCGAGGCTGCCGCCTAACGGTAGTTCCTGCTGAAACTTCAGCAGAAGAAGTTCTGGCTCTAAATCCAGATGGCGTTTTCTTATCAAACGGCCCTGGCGACCCAGAACCATGTACTTACGCGATTGAAGCGACAAAAGTATTCCTAGAAAAAGGCCTGCCAATCTTTGGCATCTGTTTAGGCCACCAAATCCTTGCGCTAGCATCGGGAGCACAAACAGTGAAAATGAAGTTTGGTCACCACGGCGCAAACCACCCAGTAAAAGATTTGGAGCGTAATGTTGTGATGATTACGTCGCAGAACCACGGTTTTGCAGCAGACGAAGCAACGCTACCTGAAAATCTACGTGCTACTCACGTATCGCTATTTGATGGCTCTCTACAAGGTATTCACCGCACAGACAAGCCAGCATTTAGCTTCCAAGGTCACCCTGAAGCGAGCCCAGGTCCACACGACGCGGCACCGCTATTTGACCACTTTATCGAACTAATCAAAAAACACAGCGCTTAATTCGGAGTAGTAGATAATGCCAAAACGTACTGACATTCAAAGTATTCTTATTCTTGGTGCTGGTCCGATTGTTATCGGTCAGGCATGTGAGTTTGACTACTCTGGCGCACAAGCGTGTAAAGCACTGCGTGAAGAGGGTTACCGAGCTATCCTAGTAAACTCTAACCCTGCAACCATCATGACTGACCCAGACATGGCGGATGCAACTTACATCGAGCCAATCCAATGGGAAGTGGTTCGCAACATCATCGCGAAAGAAAAGCCGGATGCAGTACTACCAACAATGGGTGGTCAAACTGCATTGAACTGTGCACTAGACCTAGAGAAGCACGGTGTTCTTGAAGAGTTCGGCGTTGAGATGATTGGTGCGACTGCTGACGCAATCGACAAAGCGGAAGACCGTTCTCGTTTCGATAAAGCGATGAAGTCTATCGGCCTTGAGTGCCCACGTGCAGATACTGCAAAAACGATGGAAGAAGCTTACGCTGTACTCGATATGGTTGGCTTCCCTTGTATCATCCGTCCATCATTTACTATGGGTGGTACTGGTGGCGGTATCGCATACAACAAAGAAGAGTTCGAAGAAATCTGTCGTCGTGGTTTGGACCTATCTCCAACCAACGAACTTCTTATCGATGAATCTCTTATCGGTTGGAAAGAGTACGAGATGGAAGTGGTTCGTGACAAAGCGGACAACTGTATCATCGTATGTGCGATTGAAAACTTTGACCCAATGGGCATCCACACGGGTGACTCAATCACAGTGGCACCAGCGCAAACACTAACAGACAAAGAATACCAGCTAATGCGCAACGCATCTCTAGCAGTATTGCGTGAGATTGGCGTTGAAACTGGTGGTTCTAACGTACAGTTTGGTATCAACCCGAAAGATGGCCGCATGGTTATCATCGAGATGAACCCACGCGTATCTCGCTCTTCTGCTCTAGCATCGAAAGCAACAGGTTTCCCAATCGCTAAGATTGCAGCGAAACTGGCAGTTGGCTTTACGCTAGACGAGCTAATGAACGACATCACTGGCGGCGCTACGCCAGCATCATTCGAACCAACAATCGACTACGTAGTAACAAAGATTCCTCGCTTTAATTTCGAGAAATTTGCTGGTGCTAACGACCGTCTAACGACGCAAATGAAGTCAGTTGGTGAGGTAATGGCAATTGGTCGTAACCAACAAGAGTCACTACAAAAAGCACTTCGCGGTCTAGAAGTAGGCGCTACTGGTTTTGACGAGATGGTTGACCTAGATGCGCCAGACGCACTGACGAAAATCCGTCATGAGCTGAAAGAAGCAGGCGCAGAGCGTATTTGGTACATCGCGGATGCATTCCGTGCAGGTATGTCAGTAGATGGCGTATTCAACCTAACGCAAATCGACCGTTGGTTCTTAGTTCAAATCGAAGACATCGTGAAGCTTGAGCAAGAGCTAAAAGCAAAAGGCTTCGCTGGTCTAAACAAAGAAGAACTTAACAAGCTGAAGCGCAAAGGTTTTGCTGATGCACGTCTATCTAAGATTCTAGGTGTTGCGGAAAGCGAAATCCGTCGTCTACGTGACCAGTACGACATCCACCCAGTGTACAAGCGCGTTGATACGTGTGCGGCTGAGTTCTCTTCTGATACGGCTTACATGTACTCATCTTACGATGACGAGTGTGAAGCGAACCCAACAGACAAAGACAAGATCATGATCCTAGGCGGCGGTCCAAACCGTATCGGTCAAGGTATCGAATTTGACTACTGTTGTGTACACGCATCGCTAGCACTGCGTGAAGATGGCTACGAAACTATCATGGTTAACTGTAACCCTGAGACTGTTTCTACGGACTACGACACGTCTGACCGTCTGTACTTCGAACCAGTAACACTGGAAGACGTACTAGCAATCGCTCGTGTTGAGAAGCCAAAAGGCGTTATCGTTCAGTACGGTGGTCAAACACCACTTAAACTGGCTCGCGCACTTGAAGCGGCTGGCGTGCCAATCATCGGTACTAGCCCAGATGCAATCGACCGTGCAGAAGACCGTGAGCGTTTCCAAGTTGCTGTTGACCGTCTAGGTCTTCTACAGCCAGAAAACGCGACAGTAACGACGATGGAGCAAGCGGTAGAGAAATCTCGTGAAATAGGTTACCCACTGGTTGTACGTCCTTCTTACGTACTTGGTGGTCGTGCGATGGAAATCGTATACGATGAGCAAGACCTACGTCGCTACTTCAACGAAGCTGTCAGCGTATCAAACGAATCTCCAGTTCTACTAGATAGCTTCCTAGACGACGCAGTTGAAGTCGATATCGATGCTATCTGTGACGGTGAGCGTGTGGTTATCGGCGGTATCATGGAGCACATCGAACAAGCGGGTGTTCACTCTGGTGACTCAGCATGTTCTCTTCCTGCATACACGCTAAGCCAAGAAATCCAAGACGTAATGCGCGAGCAAGTTGAAAAGCTAGCGTTTGAGTTGGGTGTTCGTGGTCTGATGAACACGCAGTTTGCGGTTAAGAACAACCAAGTATACCTAATCGAGGTGAACCCTCGTGCAGCGCGTACAGTACCGTTCGTATCTAAAGCAACGGGTGCACCAATCGCTAAGATTGCTGCGCGTGTAATGGCGGGTCAATCGCTTGAAGCTCAAGGCTTTACGAAAGAAATTATCCCACCTTACTACTCAGTGAAAGAAGTGGTACTTCCATTCAACAAGTTCCCTGGTGTTGACCCACTGTTAGGCCCAGAAATGCGCTCTACTGGTGAGGTTATGGGTGTTGGTGCTACGTTTGCAGAAGCTTACGCGAAAGCAGAATTGGGTTGTGGCAACATTTACCCAGAAGGTGGTCGTGCACTACTGTCTGTTCGTGCAGGTGACAAAGAGCGCGTTGTGGACCTAGCATCTAAGTTGACAAAACTTGGTTACCAGCTAGATGCAACACACGGTACAGCAGTGATTCTTGGTGAAGCGGGTATTAACCCACGTCTAGTAAACAAAGTACACGAAGGTCGTCCTCACATTCTTGACCGTATTAAGAACAACGAGTACACCTACATCGTGAATACTGCCGCTGGCCGTCAAGCGATTGAAGACTCTAAAGTTCTGCGTCGCGGCGCACTAGCTGAGAAAGTGAACTACACGACAACACTAAACGCTGCATTCGCAACTTGTATGGCACACACTGCAGACGCGAAGAGCACAGTAACTTCGGTTCAAGAGCTACACGCAAAAGTGAAAGCTAGCCTAGAAGCGTAATAGATAAAAATCAGTAAGCCCGAAAAATAGGGCTTATATGACAACCTCATTGCCCGCTCATTTGAGCGGGCTTTTTTTTGTCTTTAAGGTTTCTTAAAATGGAGAGAATTGAAGTGCGCTAAGAAAGCTTGGTAGAGCGGACTTTTGTATAGTATGCGCCC
>NZ_JAHGAH010000499.1:0-1079 GCF_030248475.1 Vibrio sp. D173a | reverse complement strand
CCAAGGTGTTAAAAGAGTACCTGAAGGGAACGAACCCGGAATATTCACTCCACACTCAGGTGAAAGGTAAACACTTAGCGAAATATCAAAATCGTGGCCGCTTTGCATTAAGGCCTGATTTGATGATCAGGCTAGGCGAGCTAAACAAAGTCGTCATGGACACGAAATGGAAGCTGCTCGACGTTGATGCTTTCAATGCCGATATTTCTCAGTCTGACATCTATCAGATGTTTGCTTATGCTAAGAAGTACCTCAACCAACCTGATGAGGGTAACGATGTTATCTTGATTTACCCATATCAAGATAATTTTGATAAGCCCCTACTAGAGCCATTTGATTTGGATGACGGGCATAAACTTTGGGTTGTACCTTTTAGTATTAACGATTCAATGCAGAGCAAATTGTTAATGCCAGATGGCCAATCAAATGATTGGTTTGTAAACGTACTTTAAGGTCATGAGTTTCATGTATGAGCTCAAGTTAGTGCAGCTAGGGTAACTATGTGTTTTAACCTACGTTAACGTGCTAGGTTCAGTAAGTTATAAGCTTGGGTTATGTTCAAAAGATAGTTAGTGGTAATGTTTTTTAATGGTGATATTAAATATGTCTAAGAAAGAAATCTGTTCAGTTGAAGGTAGAGAGTTTGAGTTACATGCAGCCTATAATGATGAGTACCCTCCAATTAATGCCGGTGACTATGTTGTTATCATAAAGGACCTCTTTTCAGGGGCCGAGGTGGCATATCACTCAACCAACCCAACAAATCAGAACCAAATAGCGAACATGAAAGTAAGTTTTGAGCAAGATGCCTATGATTTTTACTCTCCAGAAAGTAGTCAGTTGGTAGCGAGGAGCTATTTGAAGTCTGATCTTTGAGCAATAGGTCATTTTGCTGTTTCGCATGAAAGCTTGAATTTCAAGGGCTGCTATATCTAGTTTCAAAAGTGAAAAGAGATATCGTTATTAGTTAGAATTAAAAGGTTCCATTGTAATTATGTAATTTTCTAACTTGCTAATAGTAAGGGACTTTTAGCCAACCATGCCCAATATGTTCGAAACGCGGTATTAAATAGCGTCAC
>NZ_JAHGAH010000498.1:0-802 GCF_030248475.1 Vibrio sp. D173a | reverse complement strand
AGCTGTACGCAACTTTTGCGGTTGGTGTCTGCTACATGGTGGCGCTGTACTTCTTGTCACTGACATCTAAAACACTGCCAATCCCTATCACATACGCAATTTGGGCTGGGGGCGGAATCGTATTGCTGACTACTGTATCAATGGCAAGCGGCTTTACACCAAGCCTCTTCACAACCCTTGGCATAGCAATGATTGTGGCTGGCATTGTGGTTATTAACTTACTAGGTGGTATCCACTAATGATGAATCATAAAGAACTCATGCTTAAGGGTGAATGGTACTTTGCGTTTGACCCTCTATTAGTCGAAGAAAGACATCAAGCTAAGCACAAGTGTTACTTACTCAATCAAGCATTCGACTCGGAAGTACGTGAGCATATTACATTCGAGCTTCTGAACAGTGCATCTGCTCACGTTGAGTCACCATTTTACTGCGACTACGGATACAACATCGAGGTAGGAGCTCACTTCTATGCAAACCATGGCTGCACCATCTTGGATGGCGCAAAAGTGAAAATAGGCAACCATTGCCTGATTGCGCCACATGTCGTTATTTCAACGACTGGCCACCCTTTGAATCCAGAACAGCGATTCGAAGGCTATGAACAATCACTTCCTATCACTATCGGTGACAACGTATGGATTGGCGCGAATGTAAGCATCCTTGGCGGTGTAACGATAGGCGATAACGTTGTGATCGGAGCGGGCTCTGTCGTTAACAAAGACCTGCCATCAAATCCGGTTTGTGTAGGTACGCCTGCACGCCCAATTAAAGAAGTTCAATCTCAATAAGGAAAAAAAATG
>NZ_JAHGAH010000497.1:0-590 GCF_030248475.1 Vibrio sp. D173a | reverse complement strand
CAGAAAGGCGACCTTACAGGCACTGCGCCACTGGTTCGCGTTCACCTGCATGACACATTCACCGATCTGCTTCATTCAGATCGTGGCACCGAGCGCAGTTGGTCTCTCGACAAAGCGATGAAGCGTATTGGTGAAGAGGGCGGTGTTTTGGTTATTCTTGGTAACGAGGAGTCTTCAGATTCTTTGATTCACAAAGTGAAGACCTTCGAAGCACAAGACAAGAATGAACAGCCAACCATGGCTAAGAAGCAGGGAACGTCACGCCGTGTTGGTGTTGGTTCTCAGATTCTACAAGACCTGGGTGTTCGAGACATGCGTTTACTCTCTTCAATCTCTAAACGCTACCAGGCGCTTGGTGGCTGTGGTTTGAATGTGGTTGAGTACGTGTGTAACTAAGACCGTTCTGCAGTAGAACTGTCAACAGATGTTATTGGTGAGACAACCCTAATTGATAGGTAAGCATTAAGCAGAGAGCACAAGATTGCATAGTGAACTCTCTGCCTTTTGACCTTTATCAGCAAAGGAATCGTTTTGTACTCACCGCTTTATCTCCCCGGTGTTAGCTCAACTAAATTAGCATTAGATGTTGC
>NZ_JAHGAH010000496.1:0-771 GCF_030248475.1 Vibrio sp. D173a | reverse complement strand
ATCTGAAGAGTTAGAGCATGTGCTTAAAGAGCTTCGCCCGTTAATCAAAGTACTAAACGACAAACCCAATGCGTTGGTATTTGGGAGCGATGCGGAAGAAGACCCGATTCCAGTTAAGGGAGTGGAATAATGAGAAAACTATTTATATCACTGTTTGTATCGTTCGGGCTTTTAGGGTGCACTTCTCCCACTGACGGCACTCATGCCTATCTTCTACCAGAGAGTACATTGGATAAGCCGATTTTTAAGGTGAAGACTCGAGTCGATTTGCCTGATTATCTCGACACTATCGGCATTGCGTATCGCAAGTCTGAAAATGAACTGGTTTCTGCGCGTAAACATGTGTGGGCTGAAAACCTTGAAGGGCTGCTTGAAGAGCGTATTGACTCTTCCGATGCATCAGGAGAATCGGATAAAGAGTTGACCATTACTTTCGAACAGTTCAACGGCTCTTACACTGGTAATGCTGAAGTAAAAGGAACTTGAGTACTGAGCGAGGAAGACGTGGAACTGGCACGAGCGGAATTTGAATCTATGACACCGTTAAAAGAGTCAGGGTATGAGTCGCTTGTCGAAGCTCTAGGGGAAGGCTTGGATGAGGTGCTGGCCGATATTCAGTCGCAATTAAAACAAAGCTCTAATCAGTAAAAGTACTAAGTCTAATATTCAAAAAGCCCGCGTTATTGATCTACTTCAGATGAACAATAACGCGGGCTTTTTGTTGTTTGTTTGATTCTCCACATACCCGTTAAATCAAACCTAATTCGGTGG
>NZ_JAHGAH010000495.1:0-686 GCF_030248475.1 Vibrio sp. D173a | reverse complement strand
AACTGTTTGCTCGTGACAAAGCCCCTGCGCGTTTAACTCGCTTAAGAGATAAGTTCGTGCAGCTGAGTAAGCTGGATATTAGCCGTTTATTGTGTGTCAATTTTAACCACTACTTCGCGAACCTATCGGCGGATGCTTTTATTAAAGATCTGTTGGTGGACAAACTTGGTGTGAAGTTTTTGGTGGTGGGTGATGACTTCTGCTTCGGTAAAGGTCGCACCGGCAATTTCGTTATGCTTAAAGAAGCGGGTGAAAAGTATGGTTTTGAGGTGGTTAGTACCCAAAGCTTCTGCTTAAACCAGCTACGTGTGAGTAGCACTGAAATACGCAATGCTCTGGCGGTTGACGATTTAACCTCTAGCGCAGCCATGTTAGGGCGTGATTACAGTATCAGTGGTCGTGTGTCTCATGGGCGTAAACTGGGAAGAACTATAGGCTTCCCAACGGCGAATATCCCACTTAAACGTTGTGTCTCTCCAGTCTCTGGGGTGTATGTTGTTGAAGCAGTCGACATCGATGGTTCACCTGTCGGTGGTGTTGCAAATATCGGACAACGACCAACCGTAAATGGAGTTCGTCAGCAACTAGAAGTGCATTTTTTTGACTTTAAAGCCAATTTATATGGTAAACAGTTAGAAGTACGTCTTTTGCACAAATTGCGCGACGAGAAAAAGTTTGAATCGTTC
>NZ_JAHGAH010000494.1:0-1240 GCF_030248475.1 Vibrio sp. D173a | reverse complement strand
CTCGGTTCTAACCGCATGAACCAGAATAAGGCGGTCAAATGAACGTATTTGGTTGTGATCTTGAAGCTGTTCTAACAGTGAGATGAACGGGCCGACTGCAGTGCCGGTGGCGAGCATCCACAGATCTTGAGCGTATGCAGGGATCTCTTCGATCGTCATGAATCCACTTGGATCTCGTCCTACAAAAACCTCGTCTCCACTGTTTAACTGGTGAAGCATTGGTGACAGTTGTCCATCGCTGTCTTTCACAATCAGAAACTCTAGGTGTTGATAGCCTTTTTCATGGGACGGAGCATTAACCATCGAGTACGCCCGTCTAACTAGCTCTCCTTGCGCATTTTCGAGACCCAACTTGGTAAACTGGCCTGCTAAATAGGGCGATATAGCGGCTTTAATCTCTAAGGAAAAAAGTTGATGGTTCCAATCAACTCGGTTCACGACTTTCCCTGCGACTAAGCCATGTGGAAGTTCTGTCATAGTTCTGCTCTCCTATAAGGTCCTCTTCATTGAGGGTCTTAATAAGCATAATCAAAGATTCTCATACTGAGGGTAGCAGGTTATATGCCAATAATGAGAATCGTTATCAAATAAGGCTTGATAAACAATCACAACGCTTTTGATGTCAAATTGACTTGGTTTAAAGTGTGTCTTTATAACTCAATAAGTTCTTTTTAACCTGAATTGGTTGGCTAAGTATCTGGAGAATGGATCTGCGTGAAAACTCAATAGCGCGCGCTTTTTGAGTCTCTTTACGAGCTGTATCTGTGATTCTTATAGTGAATAAGTCTTTGAAAGATATTCAATGAAGATGGTCGGTGGGAGATATGTTTTGATTTAAAAACCGCCAGAAGTGAACTGGCGGTTACCTATTACTAGGATTTTTTGAAATATTCAGTTCAAAAAACAAGAGTTCAGTGAACTTTTATGAATACTACATTGTGATTTTATAAAAACAAAGCATAGAAAAGTAAAGAATGTAAATGAGATGAATTATCATTTGCATCGTGTATTATGCACCGCTCTTGTTGTTGTTTATAAAATATAAGTACTATTATGAAACTGAAGTCACTTTCTGCAGCGATTACTGTTGCATTAGCCTCTTTTGCTACTCAAGCTGCCGACGAAACTGTGGTCGTAGTAGGTTCAGCCCTAGACCAACACGTTCAAACTGAGATCAACTCAGATACTCTAGAACAGAAACAAGCGTCAGATATCAAAGATGTTCTGAACACTATGCCAA
>NZ_JAHGAH010000493.1:0-769 GCF_030248475.1 Vibrio sp. D173a | reverse complement strand
TGATAAGGAAACGTTCATGAACAAATGGGTTTTGGGTCTTGTTTGCCTTGCTGCTGCCCCGCATAGCTTTGCCGGTATTGAATTCGGCAATGGTGTGACATTGAATACACTCAACGGTGAAGTTATTGAAGATGCTGAACAGGTGTCTTTAGAGCCGGGAGAGAACCAACTTGTACTCGACTATACCGGGTATCTAAGCGACCGAGGTAAACGAGAGTTCTTGAGTACGGTTCCTTATATTGTCATTGTTGATGTACCAAAAGACAGCGATGTCGAGATTGACCTAAAAAGCCGAAAATATGGCCAAGTGTCTAGTTGGGTAGTCAAAGAGCAGTCATTATTTGAAGTGACGGTAAACGGTGATGAAGTCGAAGCGATGCAAGAGATTTTGCCGCCTGCAAAAGGTGCATTGCCTTATGGTGATATTCCAGAGTTAGTTAAGGTATATAACCAAGAGCATGGCTTAGTATTTGATTCTGGAAAAATTCGCTCACTCAAAGAAGAGTTAGCGGCCGTACAAACAGGTGCTGTGGTTGGTTCGACAGTTGCCCCAGACAGCACTGTTCAAGAGTCTGAAAATACGCTTCAACTTAAGCTTTGGTATTCAAGAGCAAACGAAGAAGAGCGTACAGCTTTCCAAAAATGGTTAGTTGACTAAAAGTAAGATAAAGATTTTTATCGCGAGGAGTTCAACCTGTCTTTGGACTCCTCGTGCTCATATTCCCCTTTAGCTTCTAGAACCAGATCTAGGTTTAAATCTCTTTCCACT
>NZ_JAHGAH010000492.1:0-796 GCF_030248475.1 Vibrio sp. D173a | reverse complement strand
CCTGATGACATTGCTAATCAGATACAGCAAGGAACAAACCGAGCATCCGCTATTCAAGACCTCTATCAGCTTTGGGGTTACCAATCTTCGCTCAGAGATGGGCTCTGTTTGAGTGAGCCGCAGAGCGTGTTTGTGTGTGTGGAAGGGCAGGGAACACTGTCAGAGCTTATCGAACTAAACTCGCCAGTCGTACTTAATCTCCAGCTTGAGGGGCAGTCATATCACGCAGTGCTGTATGGAATCTCTGAGGACTCTGTGGAGCTGTTGGTCAATCAATCGATAGTGCAACTACCTGTGTCAGCATTAGAGACACTATGGCAAGGCGACTACGTGGCGATATGGAAGCAGCCACTGCGAGAGACATTACGAGAGGGCGACACTGGTGAAGCGGTTGCGCTGCTCGACCTGTTGTTGTCTGAGGTATTAGGCGAAAACGTCACTGGCCAAGATCGCTTTGATGAAGAGCTAAAACGTAAAGTTGAGGCATTTCAGGTGTGGCAGGGCATGGCAGTTGACGGTATCGCTGGCCGACGCACATTGGCAAGACTGCAGCGTGTGGCTCAGTTTGATTCGCCGGTATTGATGAGCATTAATGAGGAGCAGGGCTAATGTCTCGAACGATGAACCGTTTACAGCAGTCAGAGCTGCCAGGTTTTCAGCAGCACCATGTCGCGAATCCGCTGAAGTAACCCTGTCCTTTATTCTCTTTACGGATAAACGCTTCACCCGGTGGCAGTTGGAATTGAGGCTCTTGGTGAGCGTGGTCATGATGATGTGCTTCAATATGAGAAGAAGC
>NZ_JAHGAH010000491.1:0-1731 GCF_030248475.1 Vibrio sp. D173a | reverse complement strand
CCAACTTCGACTTTCCCTAGGACCTTTGCCCCTGCACATAGTATTGTTCCAGAGCCTATAAGCTGCGGAGATCCGGAATTGAAAGATCCTCCTATCGTTACATTTTGAAGGATTATTGCTCCTTTTTGAGCAATAGCGTCATCTCCAATAACAATCCCTACAGGATGAGTAAAACGAACACCTTCTTCTATCTGGGAGCCAACACCGATATCTACATTGAATTTGTAATATATTTTATTCTTCCAGTACTTAGACATATATTTCATGCCATGATCACGAAAGAAATACATTATTTGGATATCAATAGGAAGTATTTTCTCTGGTGTTCTCTTGGTTAAATAGCGTACTATTTTCTTTAGTGTACTCATTTTACCCTCGATTCTTAAAGTATCTTCTCATTTTTTGCCTAAAGCTAAACACTTTAGCTGGGTTAATACCCCTTTTGAAAAAGGCGAAGTAACCAGAAGTCTTACTATCAAATTGGCCATGAAAAAGATCATTAAGTAGAATAATGTATTTCTCTCTTATCTCTAAGGCTCTAATAAATTTATTATTCCCCGTCACTCTACAGTCAGAGATGTTAACTGGAATTTCAGTTAACTCACGAGCAAATGTGGTCTTCCAAGCCGAAACATACTTCTCTTTGGTTTCAGTTTTTAATGTACTGATTCCCACGTCATAGCGATAATCAATTTCGGTCTTCACTGATAACATCCTTTGCAATAGGGGGGAATTCATTAAATAACTCAGAATCTATAGCCGCTGTACAACCTGCAGGGCTTATTTTTCTAGAAACTATAAATGGTATCGTATGTTCAAACTTTTCATTCAAATCCCTTCCACTTACAAAATTTCCATTTTTATCTATTTTGTCAAACTGGGACAATACTAATTTTATTTCAGGAGATTTTTTCCATGCGTTATACTGAGTCTCCAATCTGTGAGGCTTAGATGCATCATCACCTGCTTGAATGACCACCAATGTACTATCAAACTTACCAATAAGTTTGTTGTATTGTGATACTAAACCTACGTTAACATCGTTTTTTACAACTTCGATTGAAAGCCCTTCAGGTGCCCTTTCAACAACAGAGTCTATTACATCACCAGTATTATCCGGTGAGCAATCATCAAAGATATAAAGAGTCTTCGGCCAAACAGTTTGGTTATAAATGGAATCGATCGCTGCTTCTATATACTCTTGTTGCTTATATGTAAAAATCGCAACCACTAAATCATCTATTATTTTCTTCATTTAAATAACCTAAAACTTATTAATGGCAAAGATTATCTCTTTAGCCTGATCTATCGACAATGTTGGATCCATCGGAATACTAATTACTTCCTGTTGAACTCTTTCCGTCAAAGGCAGTGACAAGTGTGAAAAGTCCTGATAAGCCGCCTGTTGATGAGGAGGAGTTGGATAGTGAATCAAAGTTTGTATGCCGTTTTTCACCAAATGTTCCATTAGTGCAGGTCTGTCTGAAGTGCGAAGAACGAAAAGGTGCCAAACATGCCCCTCCTTCATTGCTAACTTTGGCAAGGTGATTTTTGGGTTGTTTATACCGTCAAGATACAATTGTGCGATGTGCTGACGATGTGCGGTTTCCTTATCCAAATGCTGCAGTTTAACTCGTAACATAGCCGCTTGAATCTCGTCTAAACGAGAATTAACGCCTTGATATTTATTCTCATACTTTTTATGTGAGCCATAATTTCTAAGTGCTACAA
>NZ_JAHGAH010000490.1:0-657 GCF_030248475.1 Vibrio sp. D173a | reverse complement strand
TCGTTTTATTTGAGCTGTCAGAATTTGGCTTGTATCAAATTGATCGTGAGCTTTCTTTACTAAAAGAATCCAAAGGCCTTGATGTAGAAATCGCCCCTCTTCTGGGCTCAGTTCAACGCTCTCATCGATTACTTACAGCAATGAAGTCTTTTAAGGTTGAGACGGTTTATCACGCAGCAGCGTACAAACATGTTCCTCTTGTTGAGTACAATGTTGTAGAAGGTGTACGAAACAATGTTTATGGCACTTACTACACCGCGAAAGCGGCTATTGAAGCTGGTGTCGAGTCATTTGTATTGATCTCAACAGACAAAGCGGTACGTCCAACAAATGTGATGGGTACAACCAAACGTATGGCAGAGCTGGGTTTGCAAGCCTTAGCCGAACAAGAGAACCAGAAAGAAAATGGTACTCGTTTCTGTATGGTTCGATTTGGTAATGTTCTTGGGTCTTCTGGCTCTGTTATACCACTCTTTAAAAAGCAGATAAAAGCCGGTGGCCCTTTAACGGTAACTCACCCCGATATTACCCGTTTCTTCATGACGATTCCTGAAGCGTCACAACTTGTTATTCAAGCTGGTGCGATGGGTAAGGGGGGCGACGTGTTTGTTCTTGATATGGGTGAGTCAGTTAAGATTACAGACCTCGCTGAGAACT
>NZ_JAHGAH010000049.1:0-20226 GCF_030248475.1 Vibrio sp. D173a | reverse complement strand
GGGTTAAGCAAAAACGGTTTTATACGCCTCTGCTGCGCCATCAATAAACATTTGGGTACCAATCACGGCTAGGATCAAACCCATCATTTTGGTGATCACATTCAGTGCACTTGGACCAACGGCTTTAACCAGCTTGTCGCCAAATAAAAACAGCACATAAGTGATCGCACACAATACGGCGAACGACGCAATTGTAATGATGGTTTGGTCGAACCCACCAACAGTAGCAAAGTTCATTGCGGTTGCGATCGTACCGGGCCCAGCCAAGATAGGCATTGCTAATGGCGAAACGGCAATGCTCAGTGCTGCTCGCTCTTGCTCTGGCGAATAAGCCTTTTCTTTGGTTTTTTGATGCGTTGATTCCCCCTGAAGCATATGGAAACCAATCAAAAACACCAAAATACCACCGGTAATACGCAGTGCGTATAACGTAATGCCGAACAAGTCGAAAATCACTTTACCTGCAACAGCAAACACAGCCACGATAACAAAGGCGATGAAAACAGAACGAAACGCAATTGATCGAACCGTTTGTTTATCTTCATCCGCCGTTAAGCTCAAAAAGATAGGGATATTGGCGATCGGGTTCATGATGGCAAAAAAGCCCATAAACACTGTGACCGTATGAAGTATCAGCTCTTTCATGTTCTCCACATTCGATAACCTATTGATTATTAAAAATCATTATATACCCAACTTTATAAATAACGTCACTTTATGTTCGCATCATTATCTATGATTGTTATCTGTTACCCACTAGCACGAACTTGAGAGCTCTATTGGTTTACGCCCAATAGAAATAGCGTTATGGTGAAGATTCAGCCAATACCAACAACAAGCCAAGGAAGTTGATTCATCATGAACAGTACGATTGAAACCATTCTCGGTCATCGCTCTATTCGTAAGTTCACCTCTGAGCCAATTGCAAGTGAGCAACTACAAACGATTCTCCAATCGGGGTTAGCTGCCTCTTCTTCGAGCATGCTGCAAGTCGTGTCGATCATTCGAGTAACAGATACAGAAAAGCGCAAACTGTTAGCGCAATACGCTGGCAATCAGACTTACGTTGAAAGTGCCGCAGAATTTTTGGTGTTTTGTATCGATTACCAGCGTCACGCCACTATCAACCCAGACGTTCAAGCCGACTTTACTGAATTGACTCTGATTGGTGCAGTGGACTCTGGCATCATGGCGCAAAACTGTTTACTTGCAGCCGAGTCTATGGGACTAGGTGGTATATACATTGGTGGGTTAAGGAACAGCGCCGCACAAGTGGATGAACTGCTCGGTTTACCCAAAAATAGCGCCATTCTGTTTGGTATGTGCTTGGGTCACCCAGATCAAAGTCCAGAAACAAAACCACGTCTGCCAGCACATGTGATTGTTCATGAGAACCAATACCAAGCACTTAACGTTGACGATGTACAAGCCTACGATAAAACCATGCAAGAATACTACACAAGCCGTACAAGTAATCAAAAACAGAGTGCATGGTCACAAGAAACCGCCGGAAAGCTAGCAGGAGAGTCTCGTCCTCACATCCTGCCTTATTTAAATAGCAAGGGGTTGGCTAAACGCTAATGAAATAGTTCTCTAATCAACTGAAAGATCAAAAAAGGCCTCGTATGAGGCCTTTAGCATTTCTGCACATATTATTTGAATAAAAATCCACTTTTGACACTACACCACCATCAACTTGTCAAAACCATAACAAATTAGTATTGACTAATGGAATACAACAAGATCTAAGTCACAATTTAAGATCAATTAAATAAATTCATTCCGTGAATTCACCAAATTTATAGCAATGTGTAATTTCTAGAAAAAAACGTTTTCGTGAGCCAATACGAAAATAAGAGCCAATTACCAAATAGTTTTATCAATCAAACACAGAACACTTCGCATAAAATAGAAAAATTGCATATATAACTGGATTTTCATTAATTTATCATCTATTGCCCCGCCAAAAAATTTCTTTAGAGTGCGCATCGCAATGTGCAACCCGTTTACTATTGAGCATTCTGTAAACCCGTTTACTATTGAGCATTCTGCAAATTAAACCTAGTAATAATGCCCTATTAAATTATGGCGCGTTGCTAAATAATGTTGCTATTAGCAACTCGCTCTTTACGTCAGATGAATGAAAACGCATGAATTTCAACTATACAAAGCTAGGTAGTTTACTCCTTTCCTCTGTACTTCTCGCCGGGTGTACAGTTCCGGGCAGTCACTTATCCACGGGTGGAAAACACATCGTTGAAGACAACAGCTCCAATACGGCGGCAGATTTTAACGTCTTTCCACTGACTCTTGATAAAGTCTCGCAGCTAAAAAGTTCAGATGTAGAGACCAAAGCCAACCCAAATCTTGACCTACAACTCGCGGCTTACGAGTATGAAGTAGGTCCTGGCGATATTCTAAATATCACTATTTGGGATCACCCTGAACTTACTATTCCAGCAGGCTCTTACCGTAGCTCTGAAGAAGCGGGTAACTGGGTGCATGCTGATGGCACAATTTTCTATCCATACATCGGTATTGTTGAAGTTGCGGGTAAAAATGTTCGCCAAATTCGTACCATTATTGCTAACAAATTGGCGAAGTACATTGAGAGCCCACAAGTAGATGTGAGTGTTGCGGCATTTCGTTCCAAGAAATCTTACATCACTGGCGAGGTTAACAAGCCTGGTCAACAACCTATCACCAATATCCCACTTACGCTTCTTGATGCAGTTAACCGCGCTGGCGGTCTAGCAGAAGATGCGGATTGGCGTAACGTCACACTGACACGCCAAGGCAAAGTCGAAAACATTTCTCTCTATGCGCTAATGCAAGAGGGTGACCTTACTGAAAACCGATTACTTCAACCTGGCGACATCGTACATGTGCCAAGAAATGACACCCAAAAAGTGTTTGTTATGGGTGAAGTTAACGATCCTAAGCTACTAAAAATGGATCGCGCAGGCATGAGCTTAACCGAGGCTCTAAGCAATGTTGGTGGTATCAACCAACTTTCTGCGGATGCAACTGGCGTTTTTGTCATCAGAAAATCTCAAGACAATCAAGCATTAGGCGACATTTATCAACTTGATGTCTCCGACGCTGCAGCGTTAGTAATTGGCACTGAGTTTGACCTAAAGCCTTATGACATTGTGTATGTTACCGCCGCACCGATCAGTCGTTGGAACCGTGTCATCGCACAGCTAGTACCAACAATTTCAGGATTCAATGAGCTTACAGAAGGTGTTCTACGCGTTAGAAACTGGCCGTAATTCGAGTGATCTGGAAAGGGCTTTATAAACAGAAGCTCTTTCCAATAGTGATAGATAAGGAACAATCTATGTTTTCAAACATTCTCGTCGTTTGCGTTGGTAACATTTGCCGCTCCCCAACAGCAGAACGAATGCTTCAACAACTGCTTCCTAATAAAACCATTGCGTCAGCTGGGATTGCAGTGGAAAAAAGTCGCTTGATAGGACGATCTGCAGATGAAACTGCAACGCTGATTGCATCAGAGAAAGGTTTATCTTTAGAAGACCACAAGGCTCAGCAGCTGACTGCACAACTATGCTCGAAGCAAGATCTCATCCTTGTGATGGAACAAGGGCATATTGATGCGCTGACTGAAATCGTTCCCGAAGCAAGAGGCAAAACCATGCTATTTGGACATTGGATGAACTCTGTCGACATTCCAGACCCATACAGACAGAGCAGAGAAGCATTCGACCATGCGTTCTCACTGATTGAAAAGTCCGCTCATGCATGGGCAAAAAAAATATAACTTCAGACTACTTGGCGAAACATAAAAATAATGGCTAACCACACTATAAGTTCATCTGCACCCACCGATGATGAAATCGATCTCGGTAAACTGTTTGGCATACTAATAGATGCGAAATGGTTCATCGTTGGCATTACACTTCTCTTTGCAACAATCGGTATTGCCGTTACGTTGCTATCGACACCAATTTACAAAGCTGATGCCCTAATTCAGATCGAACAGAAAAGCTCCGGCGGTATTTCGGCGATGGTCGGGGACATGGGCGACCTTTTTGCTGCTGAGTCTTCAGCAACGACTGAAATTGAGATCATCAAGTCACGTATGATCCTCGGTGATACCGTCGATAAGTTTAACCTAACAACAATTGCCACTTCGGAATACTTTCCTTTTTTTGGCAAAGGTTTGGCTCGAATCAATGGCACTCAAAATTACATTTCAGTATCAAGTTTCGAGATACCTCGCACCGCGCGAGGCTTCAAACACCACCTTGTAGTGAGCGATGCAGAGAACGGTACTTTTGATCTGATGATTGAAGATAAAATTGTGCTATCTGGCGTTGTTGGTCAAACGATCGAAATGAATGGCTACCACATCAAAGTACGTGAACTGGTTGCGCAAAACGAAGACAGTTTTTCAATCAGTAAAATTAGCAAGCTTGACGCGATCAACAGGCTCGCTTCACAACTGTCTATTTCAGAACGTGGTGCGAAAACAGGTATTGTGTCACTGAGTATTGAAGGCGAATACCCTGAGCGTAACCAACAAATCTTGAATGATGTCGTACAAAACTATTTCCTACAAAATGTGCGAAGAAACTCAGCAGAAGCAGAACAAAGCTTAAACTTCCTGAAAGATCACCTGCCAGAAATTAAAAATAAGCTTAACGGCTCAGAGGACATATTGAATCGTTTTAGACAAGAAAACGAATCGATCGACTTAAACCTTGAAGCACAATCAACACTCAAAGTGATGGTTGCTCTTGAAGCACAGCTAAATGAACTGACCTTTAAAGAGAGTGAAATCAGTCAGAAGTTCACTCAAGACCACCCAGCATACAAATCACTATTGGATAAACGTCAGACATTACTGCAAGAAAAAGCTCGTTTAAACCGACAAGTACAGAAGTTGCCGAAGACACAACGTGAAGTGTTACGTATGACACGTGACGTTGAAGTGAACCAACAGATCTACATCCAGCTTCTAAACAAAGTTCAAGAGTTGAACATTATTAAAGCAGGTACCGTTGGTAACGTACGTATTATCGATAGTGCGCAGTCTTACGCAATTCCAGTCAAACCTAAGAAGCCTCTAATTGTTGTTCTAGCAACGCTATTAGGCGGAATGGTAGCCGTAGCTTTCG
The DNA here is from genome assembly GCF_030248475.1 of Vibrio sp. D173a. Lineage (NCBI taxonomy): Bacteria > Pseudomonadati > Pseudomonadota > Gammaproteobacteria > Vibrionales > Vibrionaceae > Vibrio > Vibrio sp. D173a. The sequence continues at coordinate 15,085 of NZ_JAHGAH010000049.1, read as the reverse complement.
TTCTAGTTAAAACTGCATTCCACCGCGGCGTCAATTCTCCAGATGAGATTGAACAAACTGGTATTTCTGTTTATGCCAGTGTGCCCAAATCTGTTCAACAACTAGAAGTAGCGAACAAACTTAAGCGTAAGAGCAATAAAGATTTACTGCTACTCGCAGAAGAGAACCCTGCAGATCTCTCGATTGAATCATTACGTGGACTTCGTACCAGCCTTCATTTTGCGATGATGGAAGCGAAAAACAACGTACTGATGATCTCTGGTCCAGCGCCTTCAATTGGTAAAACATTCGTATCGACAAACTTTGCAGCTGTAGCGGCGAAGACTGGTCAAAAGGTTCTGTTGGTCGATGCGGACATGCGTAAAGGTTACTTACAGCAATGTTTTGGTCTAACGGCTGATAACGGTCTTTCTGATTTCTTAAGCGGTAAGATTGGTCAAGAGACTGTGATCAAACAGACTAAAGTTGAGAACTTGGACGTTATTACTCGTGGTCAAGTACCACCAAACCCTTCTGAGCTTTTGATGCACCCACGATTTGCTGAGTTTGTAGAAAAAGCATCACAAGAGTATGATCTAGTGATCATCGATACACCGCCAGTATTAGCAGTGACTGATCCTAGTATCGTTGGTGCGATTGCAGGTACCACTCTTATGGTTGCTCGATTTGACCAAACGACATCGAAAGAACTAGAAGTCGCTCGTAGCCGATTTGAACAATCGGGTGTCGAAGTAAAAGGCGTCATTCTTAATGCAATAGAGAAGAAAGCCGCAAGCTCATACGGTTATGGTTATTACAACTACGCTTACAAAAGTGAATAATCTAACTCCCCGTTGAAATGAAAAGCCAAGCCCCGCAATTATCGCGGGGCTTTTTCAATAATTATCACACTATTAGAAATCTAAGCGGTCACCTTTAGTAATATCTTCTTCTTTTCAGTGACATCAATACCATGCCTCATTATTCTCACACTCATTATGTAAACAGTTGTAGTGCAAGTATTATGTCAGTTGCTTTAGATACCCAATCTCTGGTCGTGGAATACGACCCTCAATCTCTTGAATCTTTACGCCAAGCCCTAAGACACTATCGAGAAGCCCTCCTGAAAGAAAATGCCTTTGATAACTATCATTGTCATGTTCGCTTCCAAGCAAATAACGGGTGTGACGATCAAATTGGTTCATTGGTTGAAAATAAAATTACTCAAGAAGTGTTTGCTTACGTTGGCTACTCGTACAAAAGCGATATTCAACCAACTCAGTTATTAAACAGCACCTATTTGACCAGTGAAGGCGCGTTTTTTCTTCGAGCATGTCAACATCAAGCACTAGAGTCTGAATTAGAGAAAACGGCTAAATTGATTTGCCACCTCGCGAGACAATTTAATGACTCTAGTGAGATGTGGGTATCTGAAGAACAAGTATTTGGATTGTTACCACTTTTGATTGTAGGGCTCACCTTCCCTCGATTGGCTTTTTATCTTGGCGGTTACACCATCCCATATTGGGACAGTGAGCACGCTCCCCACGTGAGTTTGCATTGGGGGTTCTGACAAACCATTTGGGTTTTACCCACGATACACTGAAAGCATTTTGCTACTGCGATAACAGTACTGCTCGAGGATACATGTTTGATGATTCTAAACATGAGAGTGCAAGCGACCTAACGACTCATAGCCAAGTCACTGGATTACTTAAAATCTTCCGCGAAAAGCCACACGAGTTCGAAGTATTTCGATCTTTAATGAAGCAACGCTTTGCTGATCAAGACTACCTACAATATACAGATGACTCTCGCTACTATGTTGAACGCCCAGTAGACCGATTCATCTATTCCATCATGTCGCCCATTCATGGCATTGATATCGATGATCATGAAGTAGATTACCACGCGGTGATGATGAGCAACTTTATTGACTCATCAGCAGAACAAGCAGCGGTGGCACTTACCAGTGAGATCGAAGCATATCTGGGTCGTCCAATTGTTCCACCCAAAGTCATCGAAAATGAAGACGACTACTACAGTGATCACTACTATTATCGAGGCACTGGTATTGCGCAATGGAAGTCATTCATTACCGAAGGTTTTGATGAAGGGAAAACAATTTGGCATTACATCGAGAGTGGGGAAGATGCACAAGTCCTAGATGTGATTGAACCGTGTAACATTCAAATCGCTGCGAGAAAAGGTAACTTCGATATCTCCGAGAAATTCGAATATTACCTCGGCCGCTATGACTCTTATCACGAAGAGATGATGACCATTGCCGGTGACATCTTATACGATTGGCACAATGAAGACTTGGATGACGCAGCGATAGCGGCAAACAATCAAAAGATCTTGCGCTTGTTTGACGTATTACATTGTTGGAACAACAAAGCGTCTTTTCATGCCGATGTGGCTCATGGACTTGTCCACGACTTTGAGCTCATAAGTGATGAGGATTTCACCCAACGTTATAACGGTGATTGGAAGGCGCAATTTCTAAACTATGTCAAAGAATGTGGTGCATACCGAGACAATATTCGCCAGAAAGAGACCCAGCTTGCCCATGAGTTATTGAACAAACATCGTGAAGAGGCAACTGATCTTCTCGAACAATTGGCTGACGCGTTTGATGACGAGTTTAGCTTAGCCAGTCAACTGGCCTTCTGTGCTGGCATGCTTTACCACGATACAAAGCACGGTATCAACGACAGGGCAACAGAAGCATTTGAGGGCAAACTTGCCTCAAGCCTAAAGTCAGAGCTTCTTCTCGCTTTGAGTGAAAACAGTCGATTCCATTGTATTGAGACTGCCGAGAAACGTTGGCGATACGTTCCTCTCACTGAGGAAGAGGAGTCCCAAGCAAAACAAGATTGGAAAATCGTCGATGCATTTCTAAGCAATGAAAGCGATGATTTCGATGTCACGCTAAGATCTTTTAAAGGCAATATCGAACAACTCAGTGACAGCAGACAAATCAACAAAAATCAGCCTTACTATGAGTTTCTGCGTGACTTTGACGACAAAGCCCAGAAGCTATTAGTTGCAGCTCATGTTTGGGGCTCACTACAAAATACTCCTGAGCAAATCTATTGCCATCGCTTACTTTTACTCTGGTTGACATCAGCTCCGGCGAAAGTCACTCGCATGCTGTCTTATTTTTATTGCGATCGTTATGGAGAGTTAAGCGATCAATCACACTAATTTGTCGATGACTTAGAATACCATTCAGAGATCGATAAACTGACTGGGCGCTTGGAATTACTATTGTCTCAAATCGATCGCAGAGACGATGATGAAATCAGTTTGATGGACATGTATTTCGATCAGTTCGAAGCGCAGCAACAAACAGAACAAAACAAACAGTTCGTTCGATCAGCACTAAAAAAACTCCGTCCGGATGCTGAACTGAGCTTCTTCGCGCTGCTGGAGCGACGAAGACCAAATATCAAAACCAGTTACTACGATGAAGCGCTCTTAGACTCTATTCGCTACACCGTAAGTGAACAAATGGGACGTCGTAACCCCAATGGTTACGCCATCACCAAAGAGCAATACAAAACAGTAGAGTGGATCACTGCTCAGATCGATCAAACGACATCGCTAAACTCAGAGCAGTTAAAAAAATTACTGGATACACTAAAAACTAACTTCATCAGTGATTTTGATACCAGTTACGGAATTCCTGGTATTGATGAACTGTATTGGAAAGCCTCACCGCACATCCAAGATAACCTCTTGCGATTATTTGCTCTTAATCCTAGTCTGGGATTGAAGCAACTTGAGAGTGAACGAGTGCTTTCTCTACCTGAATTATGTCAACAACTGTATGAACGCGATGCGCAACTGATCGTCTTACTCAAGTATGCAATTAAGCAGCATTGGGTCGATGCGATGCCTTGGTTTGCCAAACAAACCGATCTAAAGCGCTATACAGACCAGTTGGAGATAAGCCAACTACTTAAGCTGATTGAGTTGGTCGCTAACCTCCCAGAGTTCACAACGCTCATCAGTGAATATGCGCAGCACCCATCATTGAAAGTCCAGCAGCTTGTTGCCGATATACAAGCTGGAAAATATCGTCATGCTGCGCTTTCTCCTTTTGAGTTGCTCGATTGGGGCATTTACCATATTCCAGAAGATGATGACCCAAGCGAATTAATAAAACAAACCACTCTAGTTCGTGCGGAAGATCAACGTTGTTTTGGACTTCGTATCGGCTACTTCCCTGAAGGTGACGACGAGGACGGTTATGAACCTGAAGTCGCCCTGACAGTTCGCATCGATCACCCATACAGAGCTTCAATTGGAGGTTACTCACATGAATATGAGTCTTCGATCCAGCTGAATCACTCCAACTGTTTGACTTGGAACCTAGGCGAAAAAAGTTCTAACTCAACCGGCGTCTATCGATATCGAATTTATCATCCAAATGGCGACTTGCTTGCGGACAAAGTGTTCCATGTCGTCGATGATAGCCCTAGGCAAATGGCGCTACTGGAAGAAGCTCAACAAAAAGCACCATTTGAAAGCTCTCATATTGGTTCGATCTGCCTTAATCAGGGGCTTCTCGATTTTGTGGATGCGAAAACGAAGCCGTACGGAATGATCTTTGGTTGTAAGTTGCCAGAAAAGCCGATGCCCGTTCACTGTCATACAAAAGACAACCAATTGGAAATCGCTGAAATACACGTCACTCCTGCCGAGCCGACACAGTGGTTCTATGCTTCAAACCCAACCTACGCTTTTATGGAACAGCGCGTGAAAAGCCGAGTGCTTCTCGTTGGTAGTACAAACACCATAACGGAGACTCAATCAAAAAAATCGCTATGGAAAAATGCGGTCAAACAGAGCTCCCCCGTAGCACTCATTCAACCAGATGAAACAAAAGCCAACAATGTTGCTGCAATTTATCTCGATAAGTGTGGAGCGAAGGTGTTTTATGGTTTTGATGAGAAAGACAACTTATGTCGTATCGCGGTAACGAACGTTAAATATGGTTTGGCTCGGCGCTTCTTCATCCGTGTCATGAACCGTATTGCGAAAAAGATAATGAAAGATGGTGGCGAGTTTATGCCTCATTAACAATGAAGCCCCGTGCGTATCACGGGGCTTCTTATCAGCTTGGAAACTTGAACTTTTATGTGAGTTCAAAGGCAGTTTTGCTTGTTTATATGATTCTAAGTTGCGAACCCCATTTCGATTACATACCATTGAAACAGCTCAAGCCTAAAGCACCCAACACTCGCGGAAAGAACTCGGTTCATGGCAACTCAACTTCCCTGCTTTCGTTAGCAGGAACAATCTGTTTTTACCTACTTTTAAACTTCTAATAAGGCGAGTGTGGAAGAGATAAGAAAGGTGAAAAATGCAATCTCACAATAGCTTCTCTATTAATCTTAACCAGCAAAAGACTGTCGCGAAAAAGCGTCTAAAAACGATCCGCCAAAATGATGCCAACGCACTTGAGCAGGTTAGACTGTTTCATTCCCAACCAGAAAACCTTACGCCAGAGTCTATCCAACTTGCAGATGTTCAACACGCCCTAGCTAGAGAGCTTGGCTTACCCAGTTGGAGCAAGTTAAAAGCACATGTTGAAGAGCTAGAAAGTCACAAACTCGCCATCAACAATCAAGAAAACCCGCTGGATATAGAATTAAGAACACTGCATGTCCGTTGTGGGCACGACATTCAGCAACAATTAAAGACATGTGGGTTTAAAGGTGACTTCTTACCCATGATTGATCCGTTGTGCATCGGCCCCATTCCAAACGATGAAAAGGCTTTTATCGCAATCCGTGCACAATATGTCGTTGATACGTTATTACCCGTGATGGGACGAAAAGACTCGGTGCAAGACATCGCCCAATTAGAGCAGAGCAACATCCATACCCTGCTTGATGAGCAGTATGAGCGCATCGTGTTTTGGGTTGAACATGATGCCTACGATCAATTCATGCTACTTCGAGGGCTATCTCTGCTAGATAACACCGAAGGTAAAGTCATTGAAATCATCGAGTTCAACCAGTTTCCGGGAACCGAGCGGTTTATTGGCTTTGGGCAACTTCCCGCAGAGGCGATTCGATCGTGTTGGCAGTATCGAAAGCCTGTGACGGCCAAGTTGTTCAGCCAAGCTAAACTCTGCTGGAATGCCTTACTCTCTCCAACACCCCAGCCACTCGTTAACTTGCTAGAGCATCATAAACTGGATTGTTTACCGAACATCAAGGCAGTCATCACTCGACACCTTCAAGAACTGCCACACTCAGAGTCAGGGTTGAGCTTCACACAACATTTGGCTTTGCAGATATTGAACGAGCAAAACGAACCAATCAAAGTGAAAGATTGGTTTCAGAAGCACCAACAACGAGAACCACTTCCTACTCTCGGTGACGTGATGTTTTATGCTTTGATGTTGCCACTGGCACAAGCAGACAATCCACTGATCACTGTTGATTCATTGGATAAGAATTGGTGGGAGCAAGAAGTCAGTATAAGCTCGCGAGGCAAAGCTTGTTTGATTGGGAAAGGTGCTTTCATTCAGGACTACTGGAGCGGAGGGATCCACAACCACGCACAAAACCGCTGGATATGGAATCACACCCAGCTTCCTACCTTACGCCACTTATCTATTAATTAGATGAGAGTGATGACAAGCTAGTAACGGTAGCCATCTAGAAACAGCGTAAGGATATCTTCGACGATTTTCTTACGCTGCTCGACGCTTGGCACCGCTTGATTAGCAACCAACTGAGGCCACAAGCAGTTTCCTTTTAACAAGCACATCAGCATGCCGCTCATCATTGCAGGGTCGAGCGCTTTAACCTTGGTATCTGCAATAGCCTCTGCAAACCAATTCTCCAGCAATTCGTCTTGGCGTTGAAGTTGATGCAAATAGTTCTCTGCCAGTTCTGGGGTACGCATAAACTCACTGATCACCATTTTGGCCAGTGGTAGGCCAAAATCTTCATACATCGAATCTAATTTGGCTTGCAAATAGGTTCTAAGCTGAGTTTCGACGTTAACGTCTGATGCATACTTGAGTTGCAAGCGCGCACGCTGAGCTTCGAGCACACTTTGAATCGACTCAATAAACAGTACATCTTTGCTTTCAAAATGACGATATAAGGTGCGCTTTGATGTCCCAGCTCTTTCACATACCCTGTCCATATTGGCGCCGCTAAAGCCATGCTCAATAAACTCCTGCTGAGCCGCTTCAATCAGCGCTATGCGTTTTTTTTCTGAAAGCTTCATCGTTCTTGATTCACCAACCTCATGTAAGTGGATGCGGAGTATAGCGCACAAGAATCAAAAGTACACTTTGAAGTTTACTTTTTTGAATTTAGGAGTAACATGCGCTCGCCGAAGTTAAGAAGCTGCTTTAAAACCACAACAAATCGATTGCTCTTAACTCAAGCTGTGGCGCTTTTTCTCTATGAAAAAGCAATGATTTTTACGTTGCGGTCATCTATGTCCATGCCAGAATAACTTTTAGGCAAGCTCATGATCGTTGCGACTAATGAAGTGATTTATGAAACTACCTTCTTTGCTTGTTGCTGCTTCTTGTCTATTCACCGGTGTCGCGAATGCAGACTCCATCTCTCTACCTATTTGGAAAGAGAAAGCAGAAGCGCTTGGCTACGATCTTCCGAAACCCTTTGGTTTAAACCTCAGCTACATGAGTATGGAACAAGGCATCAACGTTGATTCTATCGCCTTAAGTGGCGTGCATGGTTTAGAAAAGTTGCTGAAGATGGAAGCTGGTGCGGGAAAGCAAGCAACCGACGTCATGACCTTACGTGGTGATGTTTGGTTGTTCCCATTCCTCAACGTGTATGGATTGGTAGGCACCTTAGATGGCTACTCAGAAACCAACGTAAAAGTAAGCCTTCTTGGTCAATCTATTGGTGAGTTCCCATTTCGACTTGATTTAGATGGCTATACCTATGGTGGTGGTTTCGTCCTTGCTGGCGGCTACGATCAATTCTTCGCTCTTGTTGATGCAAGTTACACTCAAACGAATTTGAATGTCATTGATGGTGCGATTGATGCCATTGTGGTCTCTCCACGCGTCGGTTATGACTTCCATAAAAACGGCATCCCTTTGCGTTTCTGGGTTGGCGCCATGTACCAAAACGTTGAGCAGGAACTGTCTGGCACTTTAAAGCAAGCCGGCATTAACCTGTCAGGCCGCTTTGATGTGAAACAGCACTTGGAGTCTGAGTGGAACACCATCGCGGGTATGCAATATCAAATCAATGAAGATTGGTATCTTTTGGGCGAAGCGGGCTTTGGTGATCGCGAAAGCATCTTCTTCTCTTTAGACCGCCGTTTCTAAGGCAAAGATAAGATGAAAGCCTCTTATACCTTGATGGTCGCGACCCTGCTTTTGGCACCTAGCAGTTTTGCGATGCAGCAAGACGACAGTAGCCTGGTGGATGACATCCTAACCAAACTGGGCTATAGCGAAACCGTGGATGAGTCGAAATTGATCGACTGGGGCCTCTTACCGGGACCATTCGTCAATCCAGAGCAAGGATTTGGCATCGGCGTTGCCGCGGTGGGCTTGTATACCCCTTATGACTGGCAGAAAGGCGACCCGTACTCAACCGTCACCGTCACATCTTACGGTTCAACTTCTGGCTCTTACGGCTTAGGGTTAAACAACCGCACCTATTTGAAGGGTGACAAAGTACGTCTACTTGGTGAAGCGTGGATCAGCCATACTCCCGGATACTATTGGGGTATCGGCAGCCAAGCTGCTGAAAACGATAGTAATAAAGTGCAATACGAAGGCCAACGGTTACAGCTGAGCCCAAAAGTCGCCGTAGAAATTGCGCCAAATACTTACGCTAAACTCGGCTGGCAGTGGCAATCATTCAACAAAGTAGACGGTGTAGATGGCGATATTCTTCCTTCAGAAGTTACCAATGCCACCAGCAGCGGCGTGTTACTTGGGATGGAATACGATACGCGCGATTTCGAGCCAAACCCAATGCAAGGGCAGTTTCTCGATATCGAATGGATAGCCAACCGCGATTCACTCGGTAGCGATGAAGATTACGACAACCTAGTTGCCAACTATCGCCTTTACCAACAATGGTCTGACACGACGATTGTTGCAATGGAGGTATCTTCACAATCGATTTTCGGTGACGCCCCTTGGTTTGATTACGCCCAGCTGGGTGATGACCAGCGCATGCGTGGTTACTACCAAGGTCGATATCGCGATAAACATCAGCTTTCAACGCAAGTAGAGATCCGCCATACCATTACTGGCCGCCATGGTGTGGTTGGTTGGCTAGGCGCCGGCAATATCGCACCAACTTATCACGACTTATTTGAAAGTAGCTGGCTACCGACTGTCGGAGTTGGCTATCGATTTGCCTTTAAGGCACGTATTAACGTGCGCGTCGATTTAGGCGTAGGCAAAGACAGTACCGGTTTTTATTTCCAAATTAATGAAGCATTCTAGGAGTAGGGTTTGAAGAAAGCAGCACTATTACTACTAAGCCTTTGTAGTGGGTTTGTCCAAGCACAAGAATTGAAAGCACCAGTGGGTGTCAGGCCGTGTTGTGCATTTGGTGTCGATCTCAAAGCGCAATTAGGAAGTGTGCCTGTTCCTTTCTTCTCTCTCGAGAATGTCTTATCCAGTAACGAAGTGGGTACTCACCACTATAATGATGGCAGTGAGTCAGTTTCTGGCAGCTTGCTGGGCTTAAATGAAGAAGCTAACGGTATTATCTTTACCGAACTGGGCGGCTTTATTGATACGGCTCACGTTCGCGATACCGCCGATTACACCTATTATTTGTTCACTCTCAACCAACATTACCTCGGCCGCGCAGCGCATCTTGACTTACCTGAAGAACTTCGTGTTCGTCGTATTCGTTGGTACGAACAAAAAGAGAAGCTCAGCGAAGAGGAAAAGCTCGATCGCAGTGCTCAGGCTGCAGCGCTAACCGCGTTTCGTCTTGCTCAATGGCATGAGATTGCGCAATGGTTCGGTATGGTATCGGTGAGTGGCTTTAAAGAACTGGCGTCCGCCTTTTCATCTGAAGATCTGTACTCCAACATGCTTGGAGCAAAGTTAGCCAAGCAAGTCCTGCTGGACAACCCTGAACTCGATCAAAAAGGCTTTTCGAAAGCAATGGACTGCGCTTTTAAACAAGCACTTAAGGATCTCAAAGCCCAGTCCAAAGCGATTACTAAAGAGAAAATTCAGGAGCTTGATGGAAATTGGTGGGACAGCTCAAGACGCCTACCGGATAAGTGGGTGGTTCGATTCCGAGATTACCATATGGCATTGAATTTAACACCCAACTACCCTACTGCGAGCCATGAACTTTCACTATCTGCAACCTTTGCAAACCAGCAGCCGATCGACCAATGGATGAGCGTTGAGTTTAGAGCAAACGACAAGGAAAATGCCTTCTCTGAGCTACCTAAATCATTGACCTCAAAATCAATTTGGACACCTGAAGATTACCAACAGATTTCAGATTTCGCTCGTTCTGTCGACAACAAGACACGCCCACCACTCAAATAAAGACTCATTATATAAAATGAATAGGTACTGCCTAGTTATGCACTAGGCACTTAAAACCACTCTTTTATGCATGCAGTTTCCCACCGTTTGAGAATGTAAGAAATCTTTTCTATCGGTTGTAAATTCGATAAATTTGTTAAATGGCAAACTTTTTACCCATCCATATAGTTATCATTTGGTTAAAATTCTATTTTTTAAAGTGATTAGCTTCACATCTATTAACCATTTAGACGATTATTCTTTCGTATTTTCACACTCCACTGCTAATCTGCTCGCCGCCTTGAAGTGAACTCAAGGTGCATAACTATAAGGAGTGTTCTCATGAATACCAAGAAACCGATGTCGCTCACCAGCCGCGTAATTTTGGGTATGGTAGCGGGTATCTTGACAGGATTTGCAATTCGCACACTTTTCGCCGACAACGGATTTGTCGACGCATACATTGTTAATGGATTATTCGAAGTTGGTGGACAGATCTTCGTTGCCAGCTTAAAAATGCTTGTAGTACCACTGGTGTTCGTTTCACTAGTTTGTGGTACAAGCTCTCTAAAAGACCTATCAACATTAGGTCGCATGGGTGGTAAAACCCTTGCTTTCTACGTAGCAACGACTGCTATCGCAATCACACTTGCTCTAACCATGGGTACGCTATTCCAGCCGGGCGCTGGTGCAGACCTAACCGCAGCAAGTTCATTCAAATCAGCAGAAGCGCCATCTTTGGGTCAAGTGATCATTGATATGTTCCCGACTAACCCAATCAGCGCAATGGCAGAAGGTAAAACTCTGCAAGTGATCGTGTTCGCTGTACTATTCGGTATCGCAATCAGTGCAGCTGGTAAGCCTGGTGAGCGTATCGCCGCTTTCTTCTCTGATCTGAATGAAGTGATCATGAAATTGGTTGCGATTCTGATGAACCTAGCGCCTTACGGTGTGTTCTTCCTAATGGCGAAGCTGTTTACAGGTCTTGGTCTAAGCGCAATCTTCAACCTTGCTGAATACTTTGTTGTACTGGCAGGTACGCTATTGCTGCACGGTCTGGTGACTTACAGCTTGATGCTAAAAGGCTTCACTGGTCTAAACCCAATTACGTTCCTACGTAAGATGGAAGACGCCATCATGTTTGCTTTCTCTACAGCATCATCGAACGCGACCATTCCAGTGACAATGGAGACAGCTAAGCACCGCATGGGTGTTGAGAACCGCGTATCATCGTTCACAGTGCCACTAGGCGCAACCGTGAACATGGACGGCACGGCGATCATGCAAGGTGTGGCGACAGCGTTCATCGCACAGGCATTCAACATCGACCTAACTATGGGTGACTACCTAATGGTTATCATGACGGCAACATTGGCGTCTATCGGTACCGCAGGCGTTCCTGGTGTTGGTCTAGTAATGTTGGCAATGGTATTGAACCAAGTAGGTCTGCCACTAGAGGGCATTGCACTTATCATGGGTGTTGACCGTCTACTTGATATGATTCGTACCGCAGTTAACATCACCGGTGACAGCGCAGTGACGATCATTGTTGCTAAATCGGAAGGTGCATTGGATGAAGCTCGCTTCAATGATCCAATGGCCGGCGTAGCCGAAGAAGAAGTGCACCTGAAACGTGCTGACGCCTAAATCGTTCTACGATTAAACTATCCTGTCTAAATGAAAGCCCCGATGGAAACGTCGGGGCTTTTGTTTTATCTGCAATCTAAAGAATAGGTCATAGCAGCCTTACTCCGTCATCGAACTCAGCTTTTCTCTCGCTTGTGCTTCATGCTCGTCGGTAATGGCATTGCCGACAGAATTCGCCGCTAGGGTAAGTGCTGCCATGTCATCGGTAAAGCCGACACCAGCGAGTACGTCTGGCACCATATCTGTTGGTAGGACGAAGTAAGCCAGCGCGCCACCTAAGATAGCCTTGTGGCGAACAGAGGTATTGGAATCTGCCATCGCAAGCCAAGATTTGATGCCCATAACAGCAATCTCTTCGCCTGCTTTCTTGATGGAGTTTTTCATTTTACGCCAGAAGGTTTTCTCATCTGGTGCTTGCATCGTTTGGTCTAAGACGTCATCGGACGCCGAATTTACAGACATGCTTGTGGTCATCGTGCCTCCTAAACTTATGACTGTGGCATAGATATTAAGACGATGAACCTGAACGTAGGATTAATAGCGAGTAATGATAATGAAGAAAGGAAGCCAATTGGCTAGATAAAAAATCCCCAAACCGAAGTCCGGGGATTATTGCCTTGGAAGCAAAAAGTCTTAGGAATCAGAAGTTTTGAAACCAAAAGCTTTACGAACCGAGCTTTAGAAGCAGAATGCCTTATTGAGCAATCTTCTCCAGGACACGCATCAGCATTTTGATACGTGGTTCGATAGACTCAAGCAACAAGTACTCTTGGTCACTGTGGAAACCCGCACCAATAGGCCCTAGACCATCCAAAGTTGGAACACCAAGAATGGCCGTGTTGTTTGCATCAGAGCCACCACCCACTTCTTTCCAGTTGATGTCGATCGCCAGTTCACTTGCGGCTTCTTCAACTAATGTCATCAGGCTTTCCGTTTGAGCACTTGGCACCATAGAAGGCTTATACGCTTCACGAACCAACTCAATGCTCACGCCATCAACGAATGGTGTTTCCAGCATGCCATTTAGCTTGCTGTCGACATCATCGTATTCTTCATTGCTCCAGAAACGCACATCCACGATCGCTTCAGCATGCTCCGGGACAATGTTCGCACCGTGACCACCAGAGACAATACCGACGTTCAACGTGGTACCAGATTCAAAGTTGGTCATTGCATTGACTGCTAGAATCCAATTCGCCATCTCAGTGATTGCGCTACTACCATTTTCTGGCTCGTTACCTGCGTGAGCAGCAACGCCATTAAAGGTCATTTTGTAGCGAGCCATGCCTTTGCGCGCTTTAACTAAACCGCCGTCTGCACGTGCCGCTTCTGCAACCAGAACATTCTTTGCGTTTTTCGCAACTGATTGAATCCAATCCACAGAATCCAGAGAGCCCGTCTCTTCATCTGGGTTCATACAGATAGCGATAGACAGCTTATCCAACAGCGCTTGGTCTAGATTGCGCATCGCGTATACGATGTTCAGCAAGCCAGATTTCATGTCCGAGACACCGGGACCGTAGGCTTTCTCTGCATCTTGAGACATTGGACGAAGCTCAGCTGTACCCACAGGGAACACGGTATCCATGTGACCAATTAGCATCACGTCGATTTGCTCAGCTTCCGGCTTATTTCGAACTTCAAGACCGATGCCCGCTCTGCCACAGTCGATGCGTTTTACGCTCCAACCTGACATCGCTTGGTACTTCTCTTCAAATTGAGAAGCGATGAACTCGATACCATCAGTAGTGTAAGTGCAACAATCCACATTAATCAGCGGACGTAGCTCTTCTAGATATTCATTTAGAGAGAATTGCATGACTCACTCCTAGACAAACAGATTCATCACCAGCATTGCGCGAAACGCGTTCAATACTGAGATTGCAATCATAACTGGGATGTAACGACCTTCAGTACCGATTGGACCCATAATACGACCCATGTACTGAACTTGAGAACCCATTAGGTAGATAGCAGGCGCTAGAATCGCAATGTGCGTGCCGTTCAGGATGCCTTGGTCAAACAGCGTGATCACTACGCCAACCGCACCGCCCATCGACATCCAAGCACCGATCAATACCGCTGCCGCTTCACCCGGAAGACCAAACACCGCCATAATTGGAGAGAACACAGTGCCCATCAGATCCAGCGCGCCAGTGATTTGCAGCGCTTTGATGATAACGAACGCCATCAATACGTTAGGAACCGTAGAGGTCGTTGCAATCACCCAACCTTTCTTAGCACCTTCGACGAAGATATCCGTCACCATTGGTTTTTTCGCTTTAACGTCACCCATTATGCCGTCTCCTCTTTTAGGTTCTCTGATTTGTTTTGGTCTTGCTTGTCTTCTTTCCCTTCCGTCATGTTTAGGTAGATACGGAATAGGTTCGCGCCGATTATCTTAAATGCGAACATCACCACAACCGCCAAACCAATAGAAGACGTTACCGCTAGAGAGCCGTCAGCCATCGTCAGCGTGAACAACACAGCACCCGATGAGAAGAAGTTCACGATGGTTGCACCCGCAGTGAACTGGAACATGGTAAATACATCCGTTTCACGCTTAGTTAGGTGACCTTCATCTTTTAGCTGACGCGTCATTGCTGCACCCGCATCGGTACTTTGTAGAGAAGCAATCAGAGCCAGACCAGAGTTACCAGGGATGCCCATTAGAGGACGTAGAAGAGGAGTAAGAAGCTTACGAGCTGCTTCAAGTGCACCGTAGTGCTCAAGTACGTTGATCATACCTAATGCGAACATAACGGTTGGAATCAAAGTAAGAGCGAAAATGAAACCGTCACGAGCACCGCTACCACCAGTACCGCGGAAAGATGTGGTCGCAGCTTGTACCGCGCCATCTGCACCTTCCGCTACGCCGTAAGCCACTTTACCGAAAGAACCATTAAGCGTTGTAAAGTCGAATGT
>NZ_JAHGAH010000489.1:0-1199 GCF_030248475.1 Vibrio sp. D173a | reverse complement strand
ATGCCATCGCCATCACTATCAGGGCTACATGGGCTACTGAGTTGTTGACCTGTTTCGATCCCCATCTCCAGACCGTCCGATAGACCGTCGCCATCACTGTCTGCATTGTAGGGATCGCTGCATGTTGCCTGTTCAATATGGTCAGGTGCTTGGTCTTTATCACTGTCTAGAGGATATAACTGTTCAACTTCTGAGATTACTTTATTGCCGTACTTATCACGAGCCACCGCTTGAATAAAAACAGGAGATGTAAACTGAGATAAATCTAAATTCACAGAATTCACACCTTCAACTGATTCATAAAATAACGGCGGTGATTCTGGGCTTATATATAAATCAAAATTTAAGTCAGATATTTTCTTTGAAAGGTTAAAGTTTATAATGACACTTTTAAAATTCTGGACTTCTGAAAAATCCAAAGAAAGTTTATATCCATCCAAATTATTATCATTACTTTCAGATGTAGATATAATATTTGATAGGATATCATATATATAAACTACCGACTGATCATCACCTTGTTCTTCCTTTATTTTACTTTCAGTTATTCGCCCTAAGGGGTCATAGCTGAATTCAATCGCTGAGGCTTGGTTCGTCATAAACATGGCCAAAGCACCTAGTACTGTCCTGATACTCATCATAGAGCCTTATGGTCTTTATCAAATTAATGTTATTACCGTTAAACCAACTGATTAACTTAACTTTTGCTAAGTTGATGAACAATCAATTAATAATCGATAGACAACAACAAGCTTATGGTACAGTTGAATATGACAATCACAATTTTTAACTTTATGGTATTAATTAGAAATATATCTCACACCAAGGTATATTAAATTTCTATGCTTTGGGTAGGTATTAATCGCTTTATTAACTTCTATTTGAATAACGAATACTTCGAGTTGCTCGCTCCTTTTCGAGCACCAAAAGCTGTTTCTGATAGATACCTATTTCGTCGTAACTATAGTTTAGTGACTACTGTAGCAGTTTATCTGTCATGAGAGAGCGTTTGGAAATTAAGGAGGGTCTATTCAACTTGGTATACCCTACTAAGCGCTGAATTTGTGGCTAAAATCTCAGACAGCTCTGACTATCGTGCGCTTAAATACCAACATTTCCGTGCCTCTCACTCAATCAAGGAAAGTCTGATCCATAACTCTCACTTATCTCTATGTGCCATCACCATAGAAGTGGCCCCC
>NZ_JAHGAH010000488.1:0-1395 GCF_030248475.1 Vibrio sp. D173a | reverse complement strand
AAGACTAGTGCCTTTTTGCTTTTTGACGCTAAGAAATGCAATTGGCAGAGCAGCAAATCCTCCTTTATGTGTCCCGTCCTAAAATACGTTGACAGTATTTCTACTAAGCCAACAGCGCCAGCTGTTGGCTTTTTTCATGCACCTCATTTGGCGTTTTCATCATGAGACTAAGGTGCGGCCTCATACTGTTATAAATATTGATAGACTCTTTTACTAGTTGTTTAAGCTCCTCAAGATTCTTACACCTATCAAGCAAGAACTCTTGTTTTAGGATCCCATTTATTCTTTCTGCTAAGGCATTTTGGTAGCAGTCATAACCATCTGTCATTGAAGGCATTATGCCGCTAGTTTTCAATTTATCTTGATATACACCTGAGCAATACTGCAGACCACGATCTGAATGATGGATACAAAAACGATGATATCGACGCCCTTTGATAGCCATATCTAGCGCTTTCACGACATCCGTCGCTTTCATTTCATTACTCAGCTCATAGCCCATTATTTTTCGGCTAAACGCATCCGTAACCAATGATAGGTAGTGAACTCCTTCATCAGATTGAACATAGGTTATGTCGCTCACCAACACACTCTCTGGACTACATGGCTGGTAGTCCTTTAATAAGTTTGGGTGTTTCTTCATCCAATGCCGACTATTGGTCGTTTTTGTAAAACTA
The DNA here is from genome assembly GCF_030248475.1 of Vibrio sp. D173a. Lineage (NCBI taxonomy): Bacteria > Pseudomonadati > Pseudomonadota > Gammaproteobacteria > Vibrionales > Vibrionaceae > Vibrio > Vibrio sp. D173a. Next base: position 718 of record NZ_JAHGAH010000488.1, on the reverse strand, counting down.
CGTTTAGGCCTTACCAATAATCGTTCATCGCGTAAGTAGTTGAAAAGCGCATCTCGACCTAACTTGATACCTTGCTCTTTTAGTTTGGGTTTAAGCAAAAAATAAAGCTTTCTAGTACCAACCCGAGGCATATAGCGCCGAATATCCAACACCATTTTTTTAATCGGTTTAAGCTCTACCTGACGACGATGAACTCGCTTTTCTCGTTGATAAACGCTCTGCCTCGTTATCCCGCATAGCTTACATATTCGAACTAAGCTTATTCCTTCCTGTTTTTGAAGGCTTCTTGCTCCTTGGCTAGATACTTTTTTCTAAGACTGGTTCCGTGCTCAGCATCAAGAATATCAACCACTCTATTTAAGAAGAGATTCTTGATTTTTTCGTCTTCCAACTCTTTCTCAAGACGTTTTATTTTCTGTGCTGGTGATTCTTTGGGCTTAGGTGATTGGTGCATGACATTCATCCTTGGGTTTTGCGCCCAATTCATTTTACCGTGCTTTCGAAGCCAGGTTAAAACGGTTGAGCGGCCTTGGATACCATAAATGGCTTGGGCCTGTTTATATGTCATATCGCCTCTTTCTACAGCGGCGACAATCTGTAATTTAAAGCCTAGTGTGTAATCACGCTGAGTGCGCTTAACGTAGGTATTATTTGAAGTAGTCATAATTCGTCCTAAATGTGTAAACACATTTCAGGACGGGACAAAGCAAATAAAAAA
>NZ_JAHGAH010000487.1:0-847 GCF_030248475.1 Vibrio sp. D173a | reverse complement strand
TACTCGTGTATTGAAAGGGGTCAGTTCTTTGGCCCAGCTGTGGGTAAAACCTGTGGTCATCGAATTGGCGCTCTCTAAGCCAGAGACATCTCGAAAATCATCATGGGAGATCACATTGACTATCACCCCTTGCTTATTGGCTTGTCTGAGCCTGTCTACGCTTGCTTGCCCGAATGAGAAAAGGGTAGAAGCCATAGCGGAAGGGTTATCGATAAAGCAGCTGACGGGTTGTGTTCCGGTGAGAGTTGGCATTGGCGTACTTACCCAATTGTTCACCAGAACATCCGGTGTGGTGCCAAATGTCAGTTGAATAAAATCGAACACCTTGAGTAGGGTTTGGCTGTCATAGCGTTCTATTGGGTAGCTATACACTGACGTCGAATAGCGTGAACACAGCTGATAGGTTTCATCTAGGCTTGCACTGTCAATATCACAAAGAATGACGGTCGCACCCAAATTAACAAAATGGTTTGCGATGGTTCCCCCAAGTTGTGACCCAGCGGATGTCACCAAAATGATAGAGCTTTTTATTTCCATTCCTAGACCTAAATGAGTAGTCGTGTTTAGCTAAGAGTGGGTTAAAAAATATACGATTGGTGTGAATTAGCTCAAACTAAGCAGTGAAAATACAGAACTTTATATGAACTTAGTGTCAGCTCACACTTTGTGGGTATGTGCGTGAAATATATCACACTGCTCAATGTTTCCGTGAGGTTAAGCTTGAGCCTGAATATGGAATTGACGTTGAGCGGTGGTGAGGTCGTTGTATAGCGTTGCGTTTGGCAAATCCGCTGGTGGTTGCTTGGCTAACTTGCGACGTTCATGCGTGGACAGGTTGTGGTAGACC
>NZ_JAHGAH010000486.1:0-1210 GCF_030248475.1 Vibrio sp. D173a | reverse complement strand
AACGCAATGAAGAAGTTAAAGCAAGCCGTCGGCGACTTCTAAGCAACAAACGAAATTTTTGAAAAGGCCGAGATCGAGAGATCTCGGCCTTTTTATTTGGATCGCATTTTATGCACTATCCGATCGAAATAAGTGAGTGCTGATTGTGGATAACTCTGTGAGGAGTTTCTTTGTCAGTTGTCAAAAAGCAGGGTGTAGTAAGGCTTGCAGGCGGTTTTTGTGGTGGGGATAGTTTTAAGTTAACCCACAGATAGATCAGGATCATTACTACATCTTGTGGATCCATTTTTCAAAAAACACTTTATTCACGCAATTCACAGATTTATCCACATATGGTGTAAAAGTGATCGCTGGTGGATAACCTTATTAAGTCGATGTAAATGTTAGCCTTGGGATAGGTTACAATGACATCAAAGTAAATCAGTACAAGAGAAAGTAATGGACCAGTTTAAACATATTGATGTGCAAGGCGCTCAAACCTTGATTGAACAGAGCGATGCTCGCCTAGTGGATATCCGTGACCCACAATCATTTGCCGTTGCCCACCCAGAAACCGCATATCATTTGACGAATGACACCATGGTGGCATTTATGAATGAGGTAGAATTTGAACAACCGATCCTTGTGATGTGCTATCACGGTATCAGCAGCCAAGGTGCAGCGCAGTATTTAGTCAACCAAGGCTTTGAAGACGTATACAGTGTAGATGGGGGCTTTGAAGCTTGGCACCGTGCCCAGCTTCCTGTGATTACAGGTTAATTGGCTTCCTTAGACAAAATTAAGCAGGAAACACCAATGGTAAGATTGATGGTATTGAATAATGCGCGTGTCGCGCAGGCATTCATTGATTATATGGCGTCTCGTCAGATCTCGATTCAGATGTCTCCCGAGGGAGAAGGACGCGTTGCGTTATGGTTGCTCGACGACCAACATCAAGTCGAGACCGAAGCGGAGCTCAACCGTTTTTTATCAGAGCCAAGCCATAAGCGCTATCAAGCAGCATCTTGGGATGTCGCTGAAACGCGTAAAAGTCAGTTCCATTATCATACTCCGAGCTTTCTTAGCATGATTAAGGCTAAAGCAGGGCCGGTGACACTCAGTATTATGTTGCTGTGTGTGGTGATTTTTATCCTGCAACAACTGGGCTTTAACCGACAAATCTTTCAGGTGTTGCACTTTCCAGCGCTCGATGGACAGCAGTGGCAATTGT
>NZ_JAHGAH010000485.1:0-592 GCF_030248475.1 Vibrio sp. D173a | reverse complement strand
AACACCGATGTTTACGTTCTCAAGTTTTGGCTCAAGTGCAGTACCTGCGTTGCCTGGAGCGATGAATACTGTTTCAACGTTTGGGTTTTGTGCTGCTTTCCAACCAAGTGCGTGCTCACGACCGCCGGCACCAATAATCAATACATTCATGTTTTAAACCTTCAATCAAAATTGATAGTAGTAGAACTAGAAAATGTCTGAGCAACACTAAATGAGAGTGTTGCTCATCTCGGAGCGCAGCGTTCTCGTTTCCCGTAGCGAAGCGCTCTCGTATCTTTTCTTTCTAGTGGCGGAAGTGACGCATGCCCGTAAAGATCATCGCCATGCCGTGCTCGTCTGCTGCAGCGATAACTTCGTCATCACGCATTGAGCCGCCTGGTTGGATAACACACTTGATGCCCGCTTCTGCAGCCGCGTCGATACCGTCACGGAATGGGAAGAATGCATGTGATGCCATTACACAACCTTCAACCTGTAGACCTTCGTCTGCAGCCTTGATGCCTGCGATTTTCGCAGATTAAACGCGGCTCATTTGGCCTGCGCCCACACCGATAGTCATGTCGCCTTTCGAGTAAACGATCGCGTTAGATTT
>NZ_JAHGAH010000484.1:0-641 GCF_030248475.1 Vibrio sp. D173a | reverse complement strand
CTGAGATCAATGGAGTAAAATCGATAGTGTCTTCATCGAGGCTTGAGCTGTTGCCTAGCGCGACATCAACCTCTCCAGACAATAGTCTTGCTTCTACGCCAGCCGCATTATCATCAATTAAACTCACTTCTACATTTGGGTATTGTTCACAGAAGGCTCCCAGCACACTCGGGATTAATTTTGCGGCTACGGAGGGAACGCTGGCAATCCTTACTCTTCCTTGTTGACCTGCCGCCGCGGCGCGTAAGACATTATCTAGTGCTTTGTAAACATTCAGAAATTGTATGATCTTAGGTAGACATATTTCTCCAAATGGCGTCAGCGTTGACTTGTTGCCTGTTTCAAACAGAGGCTGACCAAGTATCTTTTCTAGCTCTTTGATTGATGTCGATAGAGCGGCTTGAGAACGGTTGGCACGGTTCGCTGCGGCTCGAAATCCCCCTTCCTCTATCACAAAAACGAAATGTTTTAGCTGCTGCAATTTAATACTCATCCGTTTGAATCCTTCTCAATCCCTTGTTTCACCTTACTTTGCGTAAGGTGATAAGTTTTTTTTATCAAATGCACGAAATTTACCGTTAGATTTATCAGGCGTCAAGATGCAGTATTTAACCATCTTGAAACAAAGTTGTTACAAAGTT
>NZ_JAHGAH010000483.1:0-1228 GCF_030248475.1 Vibrio sp. D173a | reverse complement strand
TGCGTTCCTTCTCTACCGTTCTGGTACAGAAAATGGTATTGAAGCTGCGAAAGCATCTTTAGATCAAGTGAACGCTTCTGACTTCAATTTCGCAAGCGACTACCAAGTCCAGCCTTATAACTATCATGAAGTGGAGGCTTGGGTGCAGTTTACTCAAGAGGTGAACGACACGAGCAACTTTACTTAGACCTTCCCGAGAACGTCAGACAAGGTCACAGACCTGCATCAATGGAACTTGGAAAATGCAGCGGGTTGGGGCGGTGCGAGTCCAGAGGCGTTTGTGGGTAACAAGTACTCAAACAGTCCGAAAATGAAGGCCGATGTTTGCTATACCACGACGTTTGAAGACCCAGAAAACAAGTTCTTCACTTCGATTACGGCTTATGATGGCGATAAGTATCTGATGAAAGGCGTGAATAACATCAACTCTCACACCTGGGATAAGAATGAGGATGGCACCATTACGGTTTCGTTCAACTGTGGTGAGACAGCGAAAAACAACATCGATACCAAAGGACAAGATTATACTTTCACGACGCGTCACTACGGAGTGAATCCAAAAGTGATGGAAGCAGATAAAGACCCGATTATCTCTGCTGTAATCACTCAATAATGAGTTGAATAGCCCGCAATAAAAAACGCGCCCTTCTGACTGTATTCAGAAGGGCGCGTTTTGTATTGGGGTAAGCGAGAATTAACCTTGCTTGTTTAGCTGCTCTTTTGCTGCTTCAACTTTTGCGAAGTCTAGACCAAGCTCTTCAACCGCTTCTTTGATCAGTGCTGGGTTCTGCATAACTTGACCCATTAGCAGTTGTAGCTTGTCTTGAGGCAAACCAAGCTGGCTGATGGTTGCCATTGCAGCTAGTGGGTTTTGAGTCAACGCTTTGAAGATGTCGTTGATCTGCTCATCACTGATGTTGTTCTCTTTTAATAGCGCAATAATTGGGTTCATTACCTTACCTTTAACTAGCGACTGTAAATTTCTTCGGGGCATTTTAGCACTGGCAGCCATTAGGATGAAACAGCAATTGCCCCTTGTCATCGTTTACTCTTGTTATGGCAATTAGCGAAGTGCAGCCAAACCTTCCGCTAGGCGAGATACCGCTTCACGCAGCTCATCTGGATTTGCATTGGTAAAGTTAAGGCGGAATGCCGCTTTGGCACCGTTCGCATCAGGGTAGAACACAGGGCTTGGTACAACCGCTACGCCGTTACCAAGCAGGCTCTT
>NZ_JAHGAH010000482.1:0-585 GCF_030248475.1 Vibrio sp. D173a | reverse complement strand
TTAAGGTGTGAAGCACGCGACCACGACACTCAATAGACCACCGTAATCACTCGACTTAACTCAAACCAAAAGTGCCAAGCGTTGCGAATCACTCTTAAACAGTTAGGCATACTTTGTCACCGGCTTTTGCTTTCCAAACTTATCTTTGAGCGGTGTGAAGTAACTGGCACACACTATCGCTCCAGCCAAAGACCATTCAACATAATCAAGCGCAAGAGCGCCTGCGTGAGTAAGATGGGACGTAGCCATAAAAATAATAACTATAGACAAAGGAAAAGTTGATATTAAAAACGCTTCTCGTGAATATCTCCAACAAAAGATAAGACCAACCGTACCATAAATCCAGAGTAACAAATTTATGAGAAACTGGCCGAGATTTACCGTGGAAGGCAAATCTCTAAGATCAAAGATAAAAGTGTTATATGCATTCCATGTACCTATTATTTCATCTGGGATAAGCCAAAAAAGGTACTTTTGGTTGAGTATTGAACCGCCAATCGATATGGCAACGTAAAGTAATACCAGCATTCTAAATGTTCGAATATTCATAGAAGTCCCTTGTATGCCTAACGCTTTTTATACGGC
>NZ_JAHGAH010000481.1:0-2125 GCF_030248475.1 Vibrio sp. D173a | reverse complement strand
ACAGGCTTTAAGCACACCGGTTGAGCGCTAAGCTGGCTACGGACACTCATCAGAATCTTACCAAGATGATTCTCGCCCGTACCGTCTCCCCCATCGCCCCAAAAGCTGTCTTTGTGCGAATGCTCTTTGATGACAGAGTCGCCGGTATTGATCAGAAATAGAGCAAAACAGGGGTTCTGTTTGAATTTCTCGGTCACGATAAAGCGCATCACATCGACGCGAATGTCATACCAATCATCGCGCACCTGAGCATCAAAATCTCGGCTCAGTGAGAAGGCTTCTGCAGGCGAACTCGCGCTGTAAATCCTCTGCCTTAGTTCATCGCAGGTAAATTTCTTCGCTTGATAATAGTGCTCGCTGGTGGCCCATACCTCATCGCCGACACGAATCGGACAAGCCGCGAAATTTGAAAGGTAACCGTTTGGATCTTCAGGTTCGTAAAATAGAACCTCTTTGCAGTTCGCCATCGTCTACTCCTCACCAACAACTGCGTCTCAGCGCTTATGTTTTTCTTTTAAAATTAGTGCTGCGTTGTCATGGTGTCAAATAGCGTGCGGTGCTGAAGAGTAACTCTGTGAATGGGGTTCACTAAAAGGAAGGGATTGAATGCCGTTGTTGATGTTCTAAACAAATTTAGGGCGGCACAGAGCCGCCCTAAAAGAATGAATCAAAGATCAGTGGATCAAACCCAGTTCTCTCGCTTCTTCAAGGCTCAGACCACTTTCTCTAATTTCTCTAAGAGCCTCGATACGACGGCGAGCTTCAGCCGATTTCATCTGTTTCTCTGGTTTTAGGTTTACTTCTTCATCGCCGTCCCACTTGTTTGCGATGTTCGTCATTTCATCATGGTTGATTGAATTAATGGACATGTTTTCCTCCGAAAAGCACCATGTAATGGACAGGTAATCTGTAGCAAATGCCCTTTCGGTTGTTAAGAATTTCTGTACTGAAATGTGATGATTCCGACGCTTCACAAAGCTAATTAATAAATGCCTCATTTATACTTTGCCAAGGCGAATTTATGCCATTACATTTAAAAGATTCCCCATAAGAAATGTGGTTTGATCTAACTCCCACTTTCACCGCCTCACACCCCACTTTCTGAACTGAAATTTCCTGCAAACCAGTTGTTAAAAACAACCCTTTCTTTTCATAAATGGCGGGACAAAAAGAAAAAGCCGATACATGACGCATCGGCTTTCTGAGAACCAGTACCTAATCCCTACAATGTAAGCACTGGTTTGTTTTAGTCTCTTGCGAGAGTTGTTGCTTAGTGGTCGTGAGCTGCACCAGCACCTTTAGGGTAACGGATGTTCTCTACCATCTCTTGTACATCTTGTGGTACTTCAGCTGTAACCTTGTTCACTGCGATAGATACTACAAAGTTCAGACACATACCTAGCGTACCGATGCCCTCTGGGCTGATACCGAACCACCAGTTGTCTGGCGTGCTTGCTGCTGGGTTGATGAACTTGAAGTAGATGATGTATGACGCTGTGAATAGGATACCCGCCAACATACCTGCAATCGCACCTTCCTTGTTCATCTTCTTGTAGAAGATACCTAGGATAATCGCTGGGAAGAAGGATGCTGCGGCTAAGCCGAATGCAAACGCTACTACCTGTGCTACGAAGCCTGGTGGGTTAATACTCAAGTAACCTGCACCAATAATCGCGACCATTGCTGCCAGACGAGCGGCTAATAGCTCCTGCTTGTCGGTCATGTTTGGTCTAAAGCCTTTCTTCAACAAGTCATGCGAGATGGATGTTGAGATTACCAGTAGTAGACCTGCGGCTGTTGATAGTGCGGCTGCAAGACCACCGGCTGCCAGTAGTGCTACAACCCAGTTTGGTAGTTTCGCTAGCTCTGGAGAAGCCAGTACGATGATGTCACGGTTGATCTTCATCTCGTTGCGCTCATCGCCCGAGTAGAACATCTTGCCATCGCCGTTCTTATCTTCCCAGCCTACTAGACCAGTGCTTTCCCAGTTTTTGTACCAGCTTGGTGCTTCTGCTGCTGGAACACCTTGCATGTCAGGACCGTTGATTGTCTCAATCATGTTTACACGAGCAAACGCCGCTACACCTGGTGCTGTTGTGTAAAGTAGTGAGATGAACAGTAGTGC
>NZ_JAHGAH010000480.1:0-1136 GCF_030248475.1 Vibrio sp. D173a | reverse complement strand
TAGGCAAGCAGGTCATCGGACGCGTACTTTATGATGAAAGAGGTGAGCTCCTTCTGTGCAGATTTGAACAGCACTTGATCAGGCACGGGCTTCGTCAAACAGTGATTCAGACGTCCTTCATTAACTGCGGTTAAAATAATTTGGATATCTGACGATGCGCTAACCAAAATAGTGCGCGCAGTATTAGTATGGGGTAACTGCTCTAGCTCAATAAGAAACTTCACGCCATCGAATTGAGAATGGTGGTGTGTAATCACTAGAGCGACAGTTTGATGGTTGTCGTGAATGTCTCGCAGAGCCTGATGCGCTTCGTCGAGATCCTCAGCCGTATAGATATCGAACGCCGCCGAAAGTGGGGCGAGTTCGATCCTTATTCGCTCAATGCTAACAGGATTATTATCTAAACAAATCACAGCGTATTGATTCACATTTTTCCCTCAATGACTTCCCTAGCATTAGAATATCAATATGCGTCAGTAAAGGATGAGAGCTAGTTAGTAATTTGCCGAGCTGATTGAAGTATCAGGCAATAGACTGATTTAACTCAATGTTTCCTGAATGCTATTGTTAGGTTAGACTGAGTAATACAAACGATCGTAATTAAAGAGAACACATGGAACAGCTTAGAAAAATTGGTGCCATCGGCGGCGCTATTTCATTAGCACTCTGTTGGCCGCTAGCCGTTGGTCAGATTGGACAGAATGCGATTACAGATGGTATCGCAACATTAAACAGTTCTAGCATTCAGGCTGAAATTGTCGACTACGACCGCGGTTACTTCTCATCGAATGTTAAAACACGCATTACGGTTGTTGATGAGAGCTTAAAAGAGCAGTTGGAAATTGATGGCTTACCGAGTGAGTACATTGTGAACAGTGACGTTAGCCATGGTCTGATTGGCCTTGATGCACTGTCGACACTAGAAGACCAGCCAAACCTACCACTGACGTTAACAACAAGCACAGAGCTGAATGGCAACACCAGCTTCAATCTTGAGTTAAGCCAGCTGAACCACCAAGGTACAGCGGAGAACGCTACATCGGTCTCTATTACGAAATCAACGGTGTCTGGTCACGCGACGGTATTAGGTCAGATCGATTACAAGCTTGATATTCCTTCTATTCAAATTGATTTCC
>NZ_JAHGAH010000048.1:0-26926 GCF_030248475.1 Vibrio sp. D173a | reverse complement strand
AGGGTGAAGATACGAGTGACGATGTTGTGAGATGTCTTAAGTGTGTCACTCCCGAAAGCGAAGAAGGAGCGCAGTCGGGAATCTCTTCCAAAACAGAATTTCAGTAAGTACTGGATTAGATCCAGAAAAAAGCCGGACGCGATGTCCGGCTTTTTGGTATTTAACGTCGGGCTGCAGCCTATGCCGCTAACACTGGAACGCCACTGTGGAATTTGAAATCTTCATCCGGTGTCGAAATTAGCTCAGCTTCAAGGCGGCCAAACTCCGCGACCCGCTCGCTAATGTCTTTGCCTGCGATTTGCTCTGCCAAAATTAAGTAATCTTGGTAATGGCGTGCTTCTGAACGCAGCAGAGAAACGTAGAACTTCGCGATGTCGTCGTCCATATGCGGAGCCAGTTTTGCAAAACGTTCACAAGAGCGAGCTTCGATGTAGGCTCCGATAATGAGCTTATCAATCAAGGTTTCAGGCTCATGCGTCTTCATTTCAGAAGTTAGCGTTTTCGCGTAGCGGCTTGCTGGAATGTTCTTGTATTCCACGCCACGGCTTTCCATGATTTCTAGCACTTGATAGAAGTGGTGTAACTCTTCTTTGATCAGCAGAACCATTTTGTCGATCAGATCTTGGCTGTAAGGCGAGTCTGATTTAGCGATGATGGCTTTAGAAATATTGCTCTTACCTTTCAGAGTCTCAAGGGAACCTGTCTTACGGTACGCGAAGTCTTCATAAGGTTTGAACCAATCGAGTAGAGCGTGTGAGCTGGCTTTGTCTACGGCGTATTTACGGATAAGGAACATCGCGGATTGGCCGGCTTTCAGTTCACACAGTAGATGGTCTAATAAAATGGTTTGAAGGTTTTCAGGCTTCTTTGCTTCCTCAACCCATTCATCTGGGGTGCTGCATTGCAAGAATTGGTTAATTGGAGCAAGAAGGTCCTGATAGGCGTCGAGATTAATCATTTTAATTTTTAATACTTTACATTCAAATTTCGGTTTATCCAGCCAGCGTCTTTTCAAAGGGATAAGACACAAAAAAGGCTGCAAACGCAGCCTTTAATCGTATAGGGCGGAAAGCTTGTGGAGAGTTTACCACTTTTTCTTCTCGCCGAAGAGCGCATCCATATCACTGTCACGTTCTTTATCGGCAAGTTGCTGCATTTCAGCATCGTTTTTGTCTTGGCGTTTCTTATCTAGGTCACCAAGCATGTCTTCAAGTTTTTGTTTCGCTTGAATCGAGTATGCGTCGTTTTTGGTGCTGAGCGCATCGATGCCTTTACGAAGCAGCTGTAGGGCAGTGCCAGGCTGACCGCGGGAAATGGAATCGTTCGCACGTTTGATCACGTTCTCGATGTTGATGCGGATTTGCATCGTTTCCAGACGCGCATTTTCCGTTACGTAAGTTTGTGTATCCAAACGGCCTTTGTTGTGTTCGTTACGAACCGTATCACGCAGACGTTTAACCAGTTTTAGCATTAGGATTGCTTGCTTGTCGCTGCTTGGCATTTTGAACGTCGTACTTTCGCCGCTTTGATTACTTTCTTTAAGTTGAGTAATTTGCTGCTTCATGTTCTCGATGCGTTGGACAAGCTGTTTGTTTTTTGAATCCAGCTCGCGCATGCTTTCAAGAGCATCAAGAATGCGATTGTTTAGGCACAGCAGTAGGTCCTTGCTGAAAGGAATATGGTGAGCGTGACCAATAAGCTCTTCGGTACCGTCAATCAGTGTCACGTAACGAGCAGACTCCTGTCTTTTCGCGGTCTCTACTTTCACCTTGTACTGCAACATGATGTTGTACCCAAGGATCAAGACCAGTAGAACGGCTACCAAAATGACTATTAAACCAGTATTCATATCTTTGCGTCTGCTTTTAACTTTTGTATGACTAGCGATAGAGAATACATGAATCTTCTCTCTCTCGGCACCCTATTTATTTGATTATTTTGCCCCAAACACGTTTTCCGTCGGATTTAAGCAGAGAATACGGTGAGCTGTATAAAAAAGCGGATTTTAAAGGTTCAACTTTGTGCATATGAAGGCGAGATAAATGATTAGCTATGAGCTTGAGCTATAAGTTAGAAAGTACTGTTCATTTAGTTGCTAACACGTTATAACTAATCATTATATCTACTCTGGCGAGTAGGCAAGATAAGTATGAAGTTATTATCTCAATCAATGAGTAAGGGATTACGATGAAACTGCAACAACTGAAGTATATTGTTGAGGTTGTGAACCATAATCTGAATGTGTCTGCGACAGCAGAGAGTCTTTACACTTCTCAGCCGGGCATCAGTAAACAAGTCCGTTTGTTGGAAGATGAACTGGGCATTCAGATCTTCGAACGAAGTGGTAAACACTTAACGCAGGTGACACCGGCCGGTGAAGAGATCGTGAGAATTTCTCAAGAGATTCTGGCGCGCGTGGAAAGCATCAAAGCCTTGGCAGGTGAGCACACTCACCCAGAAATGGGCACGCTGAACATTTCTACCACGCACACCCAGGCTCGTTACGCACTTCCTGACGTAATCAAAGGCTTTACGGCTCGTTACCCGAAAGTATCGCTGCACATGCACCAAGGTACGCCTTCACAAATGTCTGAAGCGATTGCCAAAGGCACGGCGAACTTTGCGATTGCAACAGAAGCGCTTCATCTATACCAAGATGCCATCATGTTGCCTTGTTACCACTGGAATCGTTCTATCGTGGTACCAAAAGATCATCCATTGGCGAAGAAAGACGTTGTCAAGATTCATGACTTGGCGGCTTATCCGCTGGTGACTTACGTGTTTGGCTTTACTGGTCGTTCTGAGCTGGATACCGCATTTAACCGTGAAGGTTTGATGCCACGTGTGGTGTTTACCGCAACGGATGCCGACGTAATCAAAACTTATGTTCGTATGGGCATCGGTGTTGGTGTGATTGCGAGCATGGCGGTGGATGAAGACCAAGACGGCGATTTGGTTGCCATTGATGCAAGCCACTTGTTTGGCGCAAGTACCACAAGCATTGGCTTCCGCCGTGGTACCTTCCTGCGTTCTTACATGTTCGATTTCATGGAGCGCTTTGCTCCACACTTAACCCGTCCTGTGGTTGAACAAGCGATTTCACTGAAGTCGAACTCAGAAATTGAAGAGATGTTTAAAGACATCGAACTTCCGGTTAGATAACACTTCATTGCTGTTTCGATTCCCTCTACAATGCGCTCGTTGTAGGGGGAGCTATGAAAACGCAATTTCAATTTATTAATGACTGCTTAATCGAAAATCAATCGTTGTGGCGATTCGATCCATTTCAAAGCAGCCTTCACGCATCGTTACCTTGGCAAGCGCAACATCCTCAGTTGTGCCAGTGGTTAGCGTCTCTTACTCCTTCTCAAATCGAAGAATACAAAGCAGAACCTGAGCTCGCTTTACAGGCACTTAGTCCTTTTTTGCCAGAAATTGAAACGCTCGCTGAACTGACGCATTTAGAACCTCTAGCGTTAAACGGCTTAGAGCTTGCTCGCGGGTTAGACAGTGGCATTCCTGGCCGTAAGTTGGAGCAAATTAGTTCTATGGGCGAAGCGGCGATTCAACATCATCACGGTGAAGAATGGCTAGAGTGGTGTTCAGGTAAAGGGTACTTGGGACGCATCCTGACAACGCAAACCGATCAGCCTGTTACCAGTTTTGAATACCAACAAGCGCTGTGCGACTCGGGGCAACAAGCGGCGAATGAGCATCATTGGAAAATGACTTTTATTCAAGGTGATGCGTTCAATAGCCAAGCCAAAGCGGTGTTTAAGCCAACTCAACACGCAGTAGCATTGCATGCGTGTGGTGATCTTCATGTTCGTTTGATGCAGTACGGTAGCGAAAACGGCATTGCTGCGATGACAATCTCGCCTTGTTGTTACCATTTGATTCAGTCTGAGCAGTATCAGCCGATGTCGGAGCAGGGCAGAGCGTCTTCTCTCTCGCTGTCTAAGCAAGAGCTGCGTATTCCGCTGCAGCAAACTGTTACGGGGGGTGAACGTGTACGCCGTCATCGTCAGCAAGAAATGGTGTTTCGTTTAGGGTTTGATTTGATCACGCGCCAAGCTTTGGACATGGAAGGATATCAGCCAGTGCCAAGCATTCGTAAGTCGCAATTAAGTGATGGCTTTGAATCGTTATGTCGCTGGGCAGCGGAACAGAAGGGCATCGATCTTGCGCAAGAAATCGACTTCGATCATTTTGAAAAGTTAAGCGAACAGCGCTTTTGGCAAATGGAGCGTTTGAGTCTGGTCCAGTTGGTATTTCAACGTCCGTTGGAGATTTGGCTCGCTTTAGACAAAGCACTTTATCTTGAAGAACGTGGTTATCGTGTTAGATTGGCAGAGTTTTGCGCTAAATCTGTCACACCTCGAAACATTTTAATTTGCTCTTATAAGATTTAGATCTTTTTTATAGCTAAATGCTCTATGCAAAAAGCCCACTTTTCAGTGGGCTTTTGTAAACAAAACGTGACAATTTATGCGTTATTTTGTCATTAGTTGAACATTGCAATAGCTTGCGTTGGTTCAACGTATTCTAGGTCAAAGCTCTCTGCGACTTCTTTGCAAGTCACTTTACCGTGGATAACGTTTAGGCCTTCAAGGAAACCTTTGTCTTCTAGAAGTGCTTCACGGTAGCCTTTGTTTGCTAGCTTCACGATGTATGGAAGCGTCGCGTTGTTCAGTGCAAATGTTGAAGTACGAGCTACTGCACCTGGCATGTTTGCTACACAGTAGTGAACCACTTCGTCAACGATGTAAGTTGGTTCAGCGTGCGTTGTCGCGTGAGAAGTTTCGAAACAACCACCTTGGTCAATCGCTACGTCAACTACCGCCGCGCCTGGCTTCATCTTAGCGATGTGCTCTTTTGTTACCAGTTTAGGTGCTGCTGCACCTGGGATTAGAACTGCGCCGATCACTAGGTCTGCTTCTAGAACATGCTTCTCGATAGCGTCTTCAGTAGAATAAACCACTTTAGCGCGACCTTGGAATTCTTCGTCTAGTTTACGTAGTGTATCTACGTTACGGTCTAGGATAGTCACGTCTGCACGAAGACCTACAGCCATACGAGCTGCGTTCGCGCCAACTACGCCACCGCCAACTACAACAACTTTCGCAGGCTCAACACCAGGTACGCCACCTAGTAGTAAACCACGACCGCCGTGCGATTTTTCCAACGTTTGCGCACCTGCTTGAATAGACATCCGACCTGCCACTTCTGACATTGGTGCTAACAGTGGCAAACGACCCATATTATCTGTTACAGTCTCATACGCTATACAGACAGCTTTGCTCTTGATTAGCTCATCAGTTTGTGGAAAATCTGGTGCAAGGTGTAAATAGGTAAATAAAATCTGCCCTTCGCGGAGCATTGCTCGCTCGACAGCTTGGGGTTCTTTTACTTTTACAATCATATCTGCTTTCGCAAACACGTCTGTAGCAGTAGGAAGAATGGATGCGCCTACAGCGATGTAATCATCGTCTGAAAAACCAATGCCAGCACCTGCATTGGTCTCAACTAAAACTTGGTGACCATGTGAGATAAGTTCTCTCACGCTAGCTGGGATCATACCCACACGGTATTCGTGGTTCTTGATTTCCTTAGGTACGCCAATGATCATCCTGTGTCCTCTTTCTAAAATGGTTGTATTAACTGTTTGTAGGGTGTTATTGTCGAATTAATGTCTAGTATAGATGTTGATTTGTAATATTTGGCACCATATATTAAAAAGTTGTAGTATATTTTTTTGCAAGGAAGTAATAAGGTGGAATAAAAAATGGCAGAGAACTATAAGAAGCCGTCCAAGGAACTAGACCGTATCGACCGCAACATTCTTAATGAACTGCAGAAAGACGGTCGTATTTCGAACGTTGAACTTTCAAAACGTGTAGGACTATCTCCAACGCCGTGTTTGGAGCGTGTGCGTCGCTTAGAGCGTCAAGGTTACATCACAGGGTACACTGCGCTATTAAACCCGCAGTTCCTAGATGCATCACTATTGGTATTCGTAGAAATTACGTTGAACCGTGGTGCGCCAGATGTGTTCGAGCAGTTTAACGCAGCTGTTCAAAAACTAGACGACATCCAAGAATGTCATCTAGTGTCAGGTGATTTCGACTATCTTTTAAAGACACGTGTATCTGATATGGGTGCTTACCGTCGACTACTGGGCGATACGTTACTGCGTCTTCCAGGCGTAAACGACACTCGCACCTACGTCGTTATGGAAGAAGTGAAGCAAACTAACCAGCTTGTGATTAAAACTCGTTAAATTCTTGCAAAGAAAGCGGTAAATGCTTCCGCTTTCTCCATAGAGTAATTGGGTTTTTCTCTTTGATATGGTTAAATCAATTTACCGAGCGGCTTTGTGCCGCTCGGAATGTTTTGCTTATTCCTAATTCATTTCCATATTCAAGTTGATTTATGTTCAAAGAGAACGCAAAGAAAGTCGAAACCATTATCAAAACCAGTGAAGAGCCTCAGTCTTCACGTCTAAATGGCTTCCAACGCTTAAAAGAGTGCTGCTTTATCGTTGGCGTTCTTAGCTCGGTATTGTTGGCCGTTGCACTATTTACCTTTAGCCCAGCCGATCCGTCTTGGTCCCAAACGGCTTGGGGCGGAGAGATCAATAACGCTGGTGGCTTGTTCGGCGCTTGGTTAGCTGACACGCTATTCTTTACCTTCGGTTCCCTCGCGTACCCATTGCCATTCCTGCTGACGGCAGGTGCATGGGTGATTTGCCGTAAGCGCTCCGCAGACGATCCTATCGACCTTATGTTGTGGGGTACTCGTCTATTAGGTTTAGTTATCCTTATTCTTACCAGTTGTGGTCTTGCTGATATCAACTTTGACGACATTTGGTACTTCTCGTCTGGTGGCGTTGTTGGTGACGTGCTAAGTAGTCTGTCTCTACCTACACTGAATGTGCTGGGTACAACGCTTGTACTTCTTTTCCTATGGGGAGCAGGTTTTACTCTATTTACGGGTATTTCTTGGTTGAAGATTGTTGAGTGGCTGGGTGATCGTGCACTTGGTGCTGTTGCCGCTGTTACAAACAAAGCTCGTGGCACTGAACAAGAAACGCTTGAGCCTCAGTTGGATGAGTTTGCAGAAGACCGAGTGATGAGCAAGCGTGGTAAAGAGGAGTTGGAAGAAGAGCCTCTGCCGCACCCTACTGCTTACGAAGTAGAAGAGCCGAAAGAAGAAGCGCCTGCACATGAATATCCGATCTACATGCCACAATCGGCGGTAGAGCAATCTAACGTAGACAAATCGAAACAGCAGCCATCAGCGCAACCTATTGTGCAGCCAACGCAACAAGCGGCAGTTGTGAACGCAGCGCCGATTCAGGCTCCAGTTCAGTCTCAAGTCCAAGAGCAAGCTCAAACTGTTGAGCCTGTTCGTACCGTAAACACAGACAATGTTGACCCAACGGTTGAGCGCACTAAGCAACTGAACGTCACCATTGAAGAATTAGAAGCCGCAGCGCAACAAGCCGATGATTGGGCTGATGAAGCGCCGCAAGTTCAAGAAGCACAAGAGCCTGCTGTTGCTCCTATTGCGGCTCAGCCTGAAGCAACGCAGCCTGTTTCTCAAGAAGTGGTTCCTCAGCCTGCTTTTGCTCAACAAGAGGTTGGCCAGCAAACTGCTCATCAACCGGCAGCGCCGCAAGAACCGTTTGTGCAGTCTGAATCAAGCGTTGTGGAATCGTACGATAATGAGCCAAGTTACGATGAGTATGCTCAGTTCGAAGCAGAGCAGGCTCAACAGGCGCAAGTTGCTCAAGAGCAAGCGCCAGTTCAAGCGCCGATGGAACACGCAGAACAGCCTCAAAACGAAGAGCCTGTGATTAACGCTGCAGCACTGGATAACATTGTTGAGCAAACTGAGCCAAGCCAGCACATCGAGCCAACTATTTCGAACTTCGATGTTGTAGATGAAGAGGATGACTACCAAGCGCAGCAGCCTGTTCAACAAGCTCAGCCTACTTATGTAGAGCCGCAACAACCCGTTTCTCAGCCTCTACAACAGTCTGTACAAGAACAACCTATGCAGCAGCAAGTCGCACCGCAACCACAATCGGTAGCGCCGGCGCCTTCTGCTACGTTTGAACCTGCACCTCAAGAAGCCGAGGTAGAAGAGGTTCAAGACGGCGATCAAGATGTCGCAGCATTCCAAAACTTGGTATCGAACGCTCAAGCGAAAGTGGCTGCTCAGCAGAACCCATTCTTGGTGCAGCAAGAGCAAAACTTGCCAGTACCAGCAGAACCACTACCAACACTAGAATTGCTTTACCACCCAGAGAAGCGCGATAACTTTATCGACCGTGATGCTCTGGAAGAGGTGGCTCGTTTGGTTGAAACCAAACTTGCAGATTACAAGATTAAAGCTGATGTAGTCGGTATTTACCCAGGTCCTGTTATCACTCGATTCGAGCTTGATTTGGCGCCGGGCGTGAAAGTAAGCCGCATTTCTGGCTTGTCTATGGACTTGGCACGTGCGCTGTCTGCAATGGCGGTACGTGTAGTAGAAGTGATTCCGGGCAAACCTTATGTCGGTCTAGAGTTGCCTAACATGAGCCGTCAGACGGTATTCTTGTCTGATGTAATCAGTAGCCCTCAGTTTGAACAAGCAACGTCACCAACAACGGTCGTTCTTGGTCAAGATATCGCCGGTGAAGCGGTGATTGCCGATATAGCGAAAATGCCTCACGTACTGGTAGCGGGTACGACGGGTTCTGGTAAGTCAGTAGGTGTAAACGTGATGATCTTGAGTATGCTTTACAAAGCATCGCCAGAAGATCTGCGTTTCATCATGATCGACCCGAAAATGTTGGAGCTTTCAATCTACGAAGGTATTCCTCATCTACTTTCTGAAGTAGTAACGGACATGAAGGACGCGTCTAACGCACTACGTTGGTGTGTGGGCGAGATGGAACGTCGTTATAAACTGATGTCGGCATTGGGCGTACGTAACGTGAAAGGCTTCAACGAGAAGCTTAAGATGGCCGCAGACGCAGGTCACCCAATTCACGACCCATTCTGGCAAGAAGGCGACAGCATGGACACTGAGCCGCCGTTGCTTGAGAAACTGCCTTACATTGTTGTGGTTGTCGATGAATTTGCCGACCTAATGATGGTGGTTGGTAAGAAGGTTGAAGAACTGATTGCACGCTTGGCGCAAAAAGCGCGTGCGGCAGGTATTCACTTGATCCTTGCGACGCAGCGTCCATCGGTTGACGTTATTACCGGTCTGATTAAAGCGAACATTCCAACACGTGTGGCGTTCACCGTATCAACTAAGACGGACTCACGTACTATCCTTGACCAAGGCGGTGCAGAATCGCTGTTGGGCATGGGTGATATGCTTTACTTACCACCAGGCTCAAGCCATACGACCCGTGTTCACGGTGCGTTTGCGTCGGATGATGATGTTCACGCGGTTGTAAACAACTGGAAAGCTCGTGGTAAACCAAACTACATTGATGAGATCATCAGTGGTGACCAAGGTCCAGAAAGTCTGCTTCCGGGTGAGCAGATGGAATCGGATGAAGAAGTGGATCCATTGTTCGATCAAGTCGTAGAGCACGTAGTGCAATCGCGTCGTGGTTCGGTTTCTGGTGTACAACGTCGATTCAAGATCGGTTACAACCGAGCGGCTCGAATTGTTGAGCAGCTTGAAGCGCAAGGCATCGTAAGTGCTCCGGGCCATAATGGTAACCGTGAAGTACTGGCTCCTGCGCCACCAAAAGATTAATGAACTTGTGTTACTCACCTCAGTCCAACTGAGGTGAGTGGTTCTAACAATAGGTATCTGAATGAAAAAACTATTTTCAGCGAAACTTTTCTCTGCGCTTGTTTTAAGCTTTTCTCTCTTCTCTACTGCACACGCCGCGTCTCCTAAAGATGAATTAAACAAACGCCTATCGATGAACGGTGGCTTCAGTGCGGACTTCTCTCAGCAAGTTATCAGCCCTGAAGGCGAAACAGTGATGGAAGGGGAAGGCACGGTTGAAATCGCTCGCCCAAGCCTGTTCCGTTGGAGCACAACATCCCCTGATGAAAACCTATTGGTTTCTGACGGTAAAACATTGTGGTACTACAGCCCGTTCATCGAGCAAGTGAGTATCTACTGGCAAGAACAAGCAACAGAGCAAACGCCATTTGTTTTGTTAACACGTAACCGCGCAAGTGATTGGGATAATTACAAGATCTCCCAAAAGGGTGACCAGTTCACGCTTATTCCTACCGCGGTAGACTCCACACAGGGCCAATTTCAGATTAATATTGACGCCAAAGGTGTGGTGAAAGGCTTCAACGTGGTTGAACAAGACGGTCAGAAAGGCTTGTTTACCTTTAATAACGTGAAGCTTGGAAAACCAAAAGCAGACAGATTCACATTCACTATTCCTAATGGCGTGGAAGTGGATGACCAAAGGAATTAATTGGTAGTGAGCAATTACACATTAGATTTCTCGGGGGACGAAGATTTTCGTCCCCTTGCTGCTCGTATGAGACCGGAAACGATTGAACAGTACATCGGTCAGCAGCATATTTTAGGTCCTGGTAAGCCACTACGCCGTGCGTTAGAGGCGGGTCATATTCACTCTATGATCCTTTGGGGACCGCCAGGCACAGGTAAGACGACGTTGGCAGAAGTGGCGGCAAACTATGCCAATGCAGAAGTTGAGCGTGTGTCTGCGGTGACGTCTGGCGTGAAAGAAATTCGTGCTGCAATCGAGAAAGCGCGTGAGAATAAAATGGCGGGTCGCCGCACCATCTTATTTGTGGATGAGGTGCATCGCTTCAACAAATCTCAGCAAGACGCGTTTTTACCGCATATCGAAGATGGCACCGTTACCTTTATTGGTGCGACGACAGAAAATCCATCGTTTGAGTTAAACAACGCATTGCTGTCACGTGCGCGTGTGTACAAGTTAACGTCTCTCGATAAAGATGAAATCTCACTGGCGCTGAATCAAGCGATCAGTGACAAAGAGCGTGGGCTGGGTAATACGCCTGCACACTTCGTTGATAACGTATTAGACCGCCTAGCAGAACTGGTAAACGGTGATGCTCGCATGTCTCTCAACTACCTTGAGCTGCTCTATGATATGGCAGAGGATAATGCGAAGGGCGAAAAAGAAATCACGCTTAAGTTGCTTGCGGAAGTCGCAGGGGAGAAGGTCTCTCGCTTCGATAACAAAGGCGATATTTGGTACGACTTAATCTCTGCTGTACACAAGTCGATTCGTGGCTCTAACCCTGATGCCGCGCTTTACTGGGCTGCACGTATGATTGCAGCAGGTTGCGACCCTTTGTACATTGCTCGACGCTTATTGGCGATCGCTTCTGAAGATGTAGGTAATGCTGACCCTCGCGCAATGCAAGTGGCACTTTCCGCTTGGGATTGCTTTACCCGTGTTGGCCCGGCAGAAGGTGAGCGTGCGATTGCACAAGCGATCGTGTACTTAGCATGTGCGCCAAAAAGTAATGCGGTATACGTGGCGTGGAAACAAGCGCTCACAGATGCTCATAACTTGCCTGAATATGAAGTGCCGCATCACCTTCGAAATGCACCGACCAGTTTGATGAAAGACATGGGTTATGGGGCAGAGTATCGTTACGCGCACGATGAGCCTGGCGCTTACGCCGCAGGTGAGCAATATTTGCCGCCTGAAATGGGTGATCGTAGGTACTATCAGCCGACAAATCGTGGTCTAGAGACCAAAATCGGCGAAAAGTTAGATTACTTGGCTACTTTAGACGCAAATAGCCCACAAAAGCGCTATGAAAAGTAGGCGTTTTTGGATACATTTGTTCAGTAAATTTTTTTAACGCGCACGCCTTGGAAAGTGCGCGTGATTTCACAACAAAAAGCATAGGATTAACAATGCTGGATTCTAAATTACTTCGTACAGAGCTGGATGAAACAGCTGCTAAACTGGCGCGTCGTGGCTTTAAGCTAGACGTAGAGACTATTCGTAAACTTGAAGAACAACGTAAGTCCATTCAAGTAGAAGTAGAAAATTTACAATCCACGCGTAACTCCATCTCCAAGCAAATCGGCCAAAAAATGGCGGCTGGCGACAAAGAAGGCGCAGAAGAGATCAAGAAACAAATCGGTACTCTAGGTAGCGATCTTGATGCGAAGAAAGTTGAACTTGAGCAAGTAATGGCTCAACTAGACGAATTCACACTTTCTGTACCAAACATCCCTGATGATGAAGTGCCAGATGGTAAAGATGAAAACGACAACGTTGAAATCTCTCGTTGGGGTGAGCCTAAGACTTACGACTTCGAACTAAAAGACCACGTTGACCTAGGCGAAATGGGTGGCGGTCTAGACTTCGCAAGCGCAGTTAAAATCACTGGCGCACGTTTCATCGTGATGAAAGGCCAATTTGCTCGTTTACACCGTGCAATCGCTCAGTTCATGCTGGATCTTCACACTGAAGAGCACGGCTACACAGAAATGTACGTACCTTACCTAGTAAACTCTGACAGCCTATTCGGTACTGGTCAGCTTCCTAAGTTTGGTAAAGACCTTTTCCACACTGAGCCGCTAGTAGAAAAAGTAAACGACGAAGAGCCACGTAAACTGTCTCTAATCCCTACTGCAGAAGTGCCAGTAACGAACCTAGTTCGTGACACGATTTCTGACGAAGCGGATCTACCAATTAAGATGACAGCTCACACGCCATGTTTCCGTTCTGAAGCAGGTTCTTACGGTCGTGATACTCGTGGTCTGATTCGTATGCACCAGTTCGACAAAGTTGAGCTAGTACAAATCACTAAGCCAGAAGATTCAATGAACGCGCTAGAAGAGCTAACAGGTCACGCTGAGAAAGTTCTACAACTTCTAGAACTTCCTTACCGTAAAGTGGTTCTATGTACAGGTGACATGGGCTTCGGCGCTCGTAAAACTTACGACCTAGAAGTTTGGGTTCCTGCTCAAGAAACTTACCGTGAGATCTCTTCATGTTCTAACATGTGGGATTTCCAAGCTCGTCGTATGCAAGCGCGTTTCCGTCGTAAAGGCGAGAAGAAACCTGAGCTTGTACACACGCTAAACGGTTCTGGTCTAGCTGTAGGTCGTACAATGGTTGCTATCCTAGAAAACAACCAAGAAGCAGACGGCCGCATTGCTATCCCTACAGTACTTCAGAAGTACATGGCAGGCGCAACGCACATCGGTTAATTCGTTAACCACTAGAACACCAAAACCCAGCCTCAGTGCTGGGTTTTTGTTATCTGCGTCGAGTGAAAATTAATTATTACCGAATCGTAATAGTGTTTTCGAATTTACCCTAATTATCTTGTTATTTGTAATCGATATAATCATCCACCTTACCACGGTAAGTAGATTTTCTCATTCAAGTAACGAGGAGGGCTTATGGCCGTAGGGTGGGCAAACGACGATAGCGTCAGCCAACAAATTCAACATACCATCGACGACGAGATTTCCCGTGTTCGTGGCAATATCAAACAGGGCGAAAGTGCTCATTATTGTGATGAATGCGGAGATGAAATTCCTGAAGCGCGTCGAATAGCCATGAAAGGCGTTCGTTTATGTATCGAATGTCAGTCAACAATCGAATTGGTGTCTCAACGCCAAGCGTTATTTAATCGACGAGCAAGTAAAGATAGCCAATTACGCTAATCATGTTTCGGAGTGGCATTTAGATTATCGGTACGACGCTTAATAATATTGCTCTAAATAGTAAAAACGGTTTGAGTGGTATACTCAAACCGTTCTTGTTTTTATTTTTTAAATATTCTTTAAATTTAATGAGAACGCATTAAGCGAAGCAATCTTGACGTTGAAGCGCAGCATCAATTGCGTTAACTAGCTTCTCAATATCTTCCGGCTTGCTAATAAATGGCGGCATCATATAAATCAGTTTGCCAAATGGACGAATCCAAACACCGTGCTCAACAAACAGTGCTTGGATGGTTTCCATATTCACTGGGCGGTGTGTTTCTACAACGCCAATGGCACCCAACCAACGGGTGTTTTTAACCAAGTCGTATTTTTCCAGTTTTGGCAGTAGTTCAGAAAACAACGTTTCAATTTGCTGGGTTTGTTGCTGCCAGTTGCCTTGTTCTATCAATTCTAAACTTGCGGTGGCCACGGCGCAGGCGAGCGGGTTACCCATAAAGGTTGGGCCATGCATGAAACAACCAGCATCACCACCACAAACAGTATCCGCGACGTGTTTGCTCGCTAGGGTCGCAGAGAGGGTCATATAACCGCCAGTGAGTGCTTTACCAACACACAAAATGTCTGGTTGAATGTCTGCATGTTCGCAGGCAAACAATTTGCCGGTACGCCCAAATCCGGTTGCGATTTCATCTGCAATCAATAACAAGCCGTATTTGTCACAAAGCCTACGCACACCTGTGAGAAATTCTGGATGGTAGATACGCATACCGCCTGCGCCTTGAACGATAGGCTCTAGGATCACCGCAGCGAGTTCTTGATGATGTGTTTCAATCTTGTGCTCAAAGTCAGCAAGATCTTCCGGCTTCCATTCATCCCAATAGCCACAAGTAGGTGACTGGGCAAAGATATGCTCAGGCAAAAAACCTTTGTAGAGAGAGTGCATGGAATTATCAGGATCGGTGACCGACATAGCCGCAAAGGTGTCGCCGTGATAACCGTGTCGCAAAGTCAGAAACTTCGGTCGGCGTTCGCCCTTCGCATGCCAATATTGCAGTGCCATCTTCAAGCTGACTTCTACGGCAACGGAGCCAGAATCAGCGAGAAAGACATGTTCAAGGTTGCTTGGTGCAAGGGACAATAACTTCTTACACAAACTGATTGCTGGCTGGTGGGTTATCCCGCCGAACATTATATGCGACACCTGGTCGATTTGCTGGTGAGCCGCTTGATTTAAGTGCGGGTGGTTGTAGCCGTGGATCGTTGACCACCAAGAAGACATACCATCGACAAGCTCTGTCCCGTCTTCCAATTTAATGTGGACACCACTTGCCGATGCCACTGGGTAGCAGGTCAGAGGTGTCAACGTCGAAGTGTAGGGATGCCAGATGTGCTGGCGGTCGAAGGCGAGATCCATGTGCTATTCCAATAGTAATTAAGATTAAAAAATAAACGGATGTAAACTTTGTTGTTTAGTGTTGTGTTGACAGTTTATCGAGACTCAGTAGACTGTCAACACAACAAAAAAAGTGACTAAAGGAATACACGTGGAAGTTCGTCATAACTGGGCGCATGCTGAAGTGCGCGATCTCATGGAAAAGCCGTTCATGGATCTGCTATTCGAAGCACAGCTTGTTCATCGTCAATACCAACAAACCAACCATGTTCAAGTAAGCACGCTTCTTTCGATTAAGACAGGTGCTTGTCCGGAAGATTGTAAGTACTGTCCTCAGAGTGCTCGTTACACCACAGACATAGAAAAAGAGCGTCTGATGGAAGTAGAACGCGTACTCGACGCTGCGCAAAAAGCGAAAAACGCGGGTTCTACTCGATTCTGTATGGGCGCAGCGTGGAAGAACCCTAAAGAGCGTGATATGCCGCACTTGACCGACATGATCAAAGGCGTAAAAGGCATGGGTTTAGAAACGTGTATGACGTTAGGCATGTTGACACCAGATCAAGCAAAGCAACTGGCAACTGCAGGTTTGGATTACTACAACCACAATCTAGATACTTCACCTGAGTTCTACGGCAACATCATTACCACACGTACCTATCAAGACCGTTTAGATACCTTGTCTCACGTTCGTGATGCCGGCATGAAGATTTGTTCTGGTGGCATTATCGGTATGGGTGAGAGTGCCAATGACCGAGCGGGCTTGTTGGTTGAATTAGCTAACTTGCCAGTGCATCCTGAAAGCGTGCCAATCAACATGTTGGTTAAGGTGAAAGGCACACCACTGGAAGAGGTAGACGATGTTGAGCCATTCGATTTCATTCGCTTGATTGCGATTGCACGCATCATGATGCCTCAATCAGCGGTTCGTCTATCGGCTGGCCGTGAAAACATGAACGAACAAATGCAAGCGCTGTGTTTTATGGCGGGTGCGAACTCAGTCTTCTATGGCTGCAAACTTCTGACGACTCCAAACCCTTCTGAAGATAAAGACATGATGCTGTTCAATAAGCTCGGCATTAACAGCCAAGAAGTGTCTCAAAAACCTGATGAAATCGAAGAAAACGAGTTGCTGGATCGCGTTGTAGAGCGTGTTGCTGCTCGTCCAACAAAAGACGACCTTTTCTACGATGCCAGCGTTTAAATCTCGTATCGAGTCCGCCCTTGCTGACCGTAAAGCGCAGGGACTGAATCGTTCGATGAGTGTGGTGTTTTCCGGCAACCAATCGATTTTGGAATACGAAGGCAGACGCTACATCAACTTCTCAAGTAACGACTACTTAGGCTTGGCCAATGACCAAGCGCTTGTTCGTGCTTGGCAACAAGGCTTGAGTGTATACGGCAGTGGTAGCGGCGCCTCTCCAATGGTGACAGGCTTTAGTGCGGCGCACAGTAATTTAGAAGCTGCATTGACCGAATGGCTGGGTTATGAACGGGCAATCCTGTTTGGTTCTGGATTCAGTGCCAATCAAGCGTTGTTATTCACCTTGCTAGAAAAATCAGACGTACTCATTCAAGACCGTTTGAACCATGCTTCTTTGATGGAGGCAGGGATATTGTCGCCAGCTAAAATGAAGCGCTTCAAGCACAATGACATCGCGCATCTAAAATCACTGCTGAGTAGCGAAGACAATCACCTGGTCGTAACTGAAGGGGTATTCAGTATGGACGGGGATTGTGCACCACTTGCTGATATCGCAGAAGTTACAAGCAGCCACGATGCTTGGTTCGCCGTCGATGATGCACACGGTATTGGTGTCCTTGGTGAATCCGGCGGTGGTTCTTGCGAGCTGGCTAAAGTTAAGCCTGAGTTGTTGATCGTTACTTTTGGCAAAGCTTTCGGTATGTCCGGCGCGGCTATCTTATGTGACCACGCAACGGGGGACTTTTTAACTCAGTTTGCTCGTCACCATGTGTATTCCACAGCGATACCGCCAGCACAAGCGTATGCGTTGACTCATGCAGTCTCGATGATTCAAGAGCAGTCTTGGCGACGCGAAAAGCTTACGGAATTAAATGAAGTATATCGAGATGGTCTTCAAGATCTCGACGGTTTTGTCGAAACCCAAACCTCGATTAAGCCCTTTATGATTGGTGAATCTGAACTGGCTTTGCAGGTTGCAAGTGCTTGTCGACAGAACGGCATTTGGGTGACTGCTATTCGTCCACCGACGGTACCTAAAGGAACATCTCGTCTTCGAATTACGCTCACAGCCAATCACACCAATGAGCAAGTTAAAACGCTTTCAATGGCATTGAAGCAAGCATTAGGAGCGCTGTAATGGATAATGCAACCACCGCTTTAGCAGAAACGGCCGCATTGGAGAGTTTCTATCAAGACAAAGACGCGATTGCTTCCTCATTTGGAAAAGCAGCAGAAACGTACGACAAACACTCGGCGTTTCAGCGTGATGTTGGACATCGCATGCTTGATAAATTTCCTGAAAACTTAACGGGAAAACGCGTCTTAGATTTGGGGTGTGGTACAGGCTACTTCTCTCAACTGTTCCAACAACGTGGCGCAGAAGTGATTTGCGGCGATATCTCTCAAGCTATGTTAGATAAAGCGCAGCAGCGTTGTGGTACACGGCAAATGCAGTACCAAATAGCTGATGCCGAAAACTTGCCATTTGATGATGAGAGCTTCGATTACGTTTTTTCAAGTTTGGCTTTGCAATGGTGTGCAGATTTAAGTTACCCGTTAAGAGAGATTCGTCGCGTCTTAAAGGTAGGAGGGACGGGGTGTTTCTCAACATTAACCGATGGCTCACTTTATGAGTTGCGAGAGGCGTGGTCAAAAATTGATACATATCAACACGTGAATAACTTTATTACCCACAATCAGGTAAAAATTGCGTTAGCGCAATCTCGGTGCCACAACCATCATCTAGACTTGACCCCCATCACAGTTTGGTACGATTCAGCGTTTTCTGTCATGCGTGATCTTAAAGGCATTGGTGCAAATCACGTAAGCGGGCGCTCACATGGTCTGACGAGTCGTCGCACCTTGTTGCAAGTTGAGCGCGAGTACCAAGCATTTAGAAACGATCAAGGTCTTCTACCTGCAAGTTATCAGGTTTGTTTTGGAGTCATAGTTAAATGATTGATGCATTTTTTATTGCTGGTACGGATACTGATGTAGGAAAAACGGTAGCGTCTAAAGCTATTTTACAAGCACTTGGCGCGAAAGGGCTTAACACCATTGGTTACAAGCCAGTGGCTGCGGGAAGCGACAAGACGGCGGAAGGTTGGCGTAACTCGGATGCATTGCATCTGCAGAAAGCGGCAACACTAGATATCGCGTACGACGATGTAAACCCATACGCTTTGGAATTACCCGCTTCTCCTCACATCGCCGCTAAGCACGAACATGTAGAAATTAAATACGAAGTACTGAGCGAAAAATTGGCTCACCATAAAAAGCAATCTGACATTGTTCTTGTGGAAGGTGCTGGTGGTTGGCGTGTGCCTGTATCTGATACAGACAGCCTGTCGACATGGGTACAGCAAGAACAGCTTCCGGTAGTTCTGGTTGTCGGTATCAAGCTGGGGTGTTTGAGCCACGCACTGTTAACGGCAGAGATCATCAAAGCAGATGGTTTGAATCTCGTTGGCTGGGTAGCGAACCGTGTTAACCCAGGCACAGAGCACTATGCAGAGATCATCGATATGCTGGAAGATCGTTTAGATGCTCCAAAACTTGGTGAGATCCCATACATTCCAAGTGCGAAGCGTAAAGATCTAGGCAAATACATTAACGTTGAGCCGTTGCTAAACGCGTAAAGGCTTCGCGATTCGATAAATACAAAAAGGGCTGCGCAATGCAGCCCTTTTCTCGTGTAAACTTTTGTGTCTAATCGTAAGATCCGACGCTTAGTTTATTTTTCTTGGCTAAGCCCCATCTAAAGCTTGCTGTGTTTCAGCAACGCGCTTTGACATGTGAGCGTCAGTTGAAATACCAAGTTGTTGTTTTGCCTCATCCTCTGAGATACCTAGATGACAACAAAGTAGATCGATAGCCATTTGATAGTCGTTAGTTTCAACCATGATTTTTCCCTCAAGACATGGAAGTTTGGAACTGCTTTATTGTCCTTAAAGCTCGCCCCGTTTCGTTCATCTAAGCTGAATCTAGCACGTACAGATAGTCGCACAATAAGACCAAAGTCTATACTGGCGCTAAGATGCTGTTTTTAAGCGGGTAAAATGTTTGTATTATTTCAGTCTCGAAAACAAATGTTGCAATTTATTGCTTAACCTTGTTTTTATCGCGGATAGACTATATCTATAACGCAACGGAGCACGAAACTAAGCGGGACTAGCTTTCTAAGCGTTCTGTTACTTATAAAAAACCTGTTCTATATAATAATCCGTTTTGAAAAAACGATAAGCTTCCCCGGAGAAAAGTAATGAAGCGAATTATGTTATTCCTAGCAACTAACCTAGCGGTCGTGCTAGTGCTTAGTGTTGTTCTGAATATTGTTTACGCTGTAACTGGAATGCAGCCAGGCAGTCTGTCTGGTCTACTTGTCATGGCCGCCGTGTTTGGTTTTGGTGGCGCGTTTATCTCACTAATGATGTCGAAAGGCATGGCACTGCGCTCTGTGGGTGGCATGGTCATCGAAAGTCCTCGTAACGAGACAGAGCACTGGCTTCTTGAAACAGTTGGTCGCCAAGCTCAGCAAGCGGGTATTGGTATGCCAACGGTCGCGATTTACGAAGCGGCAGACATCAACGCATTCGCAACAGGCGCAAAGCGTGACGATTCATTGGTTGCTGTTTCTACAGGCCTTCTACACAACATGACTCGCGATGAAGCAGAAGCGGTACTAGCGCACGAAGTGAGTCACATTGCGAATGGTGACATGGTTACCATGACGCTAATGCAAGGTGTGGTGAACACCTTCGTTATCTTCCTATCACGTTTCATTGCCAACATCGTTGCTTCTAACGACGATGAGGAAGGCCAAGGCACCAACATGATGGTTTACTTTGGTGTGTCTATGGTGCTTGAGTTGGTATTTGGCTTCCTAGCAAGCTTCCTAACTATGTGGTATAGCCGTCACCGTGAATTCCATGCAGATGCTGGTGCAGCCCAGCTAGTGGGTAAAGAGAAGATGATTGCTGCGCTAGAGCGTTTGAAAATGAGTCACGAATCGCAACTGGATGGCAAAATGATGGCATTTGGTATCAACGGTAAGCGTTCGATGACTGAGCTTCTAATGAGCCACCCACCGCTAGACAAGCGTATTTCGGCACTACGTAGCCAACAATACTAATCGTCAAATAGGCTGGACTAATTGTTCAGTAACTAAATTTAATATCCTGAAAAGGCTTGGTTTTTTGACCAAGCCTTTTTTTGTGCCCATTGATCGCTAGTGGATTTCGTCACGTATCACTTTACAGAAACAAAGTTATACAAAAATATTTTTGTACAACTTTTCTCGATTAGTCTATCTTGTACATATAATATTTTTGTACAACTGTTGAAGCGGTATGGGAGTGAAAGAATGGACATTCAGTCAGTTGGCAACATTTATCAAAAGTTGAGTAAGGCGAATTTGCATTTGCTCGAAGGGGTTTATCACCAAGACGTGGTGTTTGAAGACGCCGCTCATCGTTTAGAAGGGTGGCCTGCGTTATCAGATTACTTTCAATCACTTTATACTAATGTCATTCGTTGTGACTTCGTTATTCATGACCATCAACAAGCCGGGGAAACTGGCTTCCTCACGTGGACGATGGATCTACAACACCCGAAACTTCAAAAAGGCGCGCCTATCTCGGTAAATGGCGTCTCACATCTCAAGTTCCGCGATGGGCAGGTTATTTATCACCGAGATTATTTCGATTTGGGCGAAATGCTCTACGAAAATCTGCCGCTGCTTGGCTCTGTGGTTAGAACCATTAAACAGAGGCTAGGGCAATGAGCGGTTCGGTACTGATTACAGGTGCGACCTCGGGGATCGGTCGACAACTTGCATTGGACTACGCAAATGCGGGTTGGAAGGTGATTGCCTGCGGACGCAATCAGGCCGTGTTGACAGAGCTTGTGGACGCGTCGAAGAACATCTCAACCTTACGTTTTGATGTGACGCAGTATGAGGAAACGCTCCAAACACTGTCTGAATTGCCTTTTATTCCTGAAAACTGGATTTTCAACGCTGGCGACTGCGAATACATGGATGACGGCGTTGTTGACGCGAAACTCATGGCGCGCGTTATGAACGTGAATGTGGTTGGCGTAGCTAATTGTGTTGAAGCTTGTCAGCCTCGCTTTGAACGTGGTCATCGCGTCGTAATTGTTGGGTCCATTGCATCGGAAGTCGCACTTCCTCGTGCAGAGGCTTACGGCGCCTCCAAAGCTGCAGTGAGTTATTTTGCACGCACGCTGGCAGTCGACTTAAAAAAGAAAGGGATCAAAGTCGTCACAGTTTTCCCTGGTTTTGTTGAAACGCCTCTCACTGACAAAAACACTTTTGATATGCCGATGATTGTGTCGGCAAAGCAGGCTTCTACTGCCATCCGTAAACAGTTGGATGCAAACAAAAGCCATATCTATTTCCCAGCGAGATTCACTGGCATTTTGCGCTTTATCTCGCTGCTTCCCTACAGCTGGCAAGCACGGCTAACCGCAAAACTCGTATCATAAGAAGGAAGAAGCATGAACGTTGCAGGAAGAAAGAAAATCGCCATTGTTGGTACCGGGATTTCTGGTCTCACATGTGGCTATTACTTGCATAAAGAACATGACGTAACGTTGTTCGAGGCGAACGACTACATAGGCGGGCATACGGCGACTGTTGACGTGAGAGTTGACGGAAAAGAGTACGCGATCGATACCGGCTTTATTGTTTACAACGACCGGACTTACCCAAACTTCATCAAAATGATGAACGAAATTGGTGTCGAAGGTTTGCCGACCCAAATGAGCTTCAGCGTCAGAAACGACGGTAATGGATTGGAGTACAACGGTCACACCGTGTCGACATTGTTTGCTCAAAAACGAAACTGGGCAAACCCAAAATTCTACCGCTTTATCTCAGAGATCCTTCGTTTTAACAAACTGGCGAAAAGCTTTGCTAACGAGAAATCGACAGATTCTCAGACGCTGGGTGAGTTTCTTGACGAACACGACTTCAGTCCATTTTTTACTGATAACTACATATTACCAATGGGTGCTGCAATCTGGTCATCGACCTTGGCAGACATGCGCGCATTCCCGTTAATGTTCTTCTTGCGATTCTTCCTCAACCACGGATTGTTAGATATCACAAACCGTCCGCAATGGTATGTGATAAAAGGCGGCTCACGTTCTTACATTGGACCGTTGACCAAAGGTTTTGCCGATAATATTCGTCTTAACAGCCCAGTCGAAAAAGTCATCCGTACTGATAACGGTGTTGGTATTGAAGTTCATGGTGAGACGCACTGGTTTGATGACGTTATCTTCGCTTGCCACAGTGATCAAGCAATGCGAATGCTGGGCGACATAAGCTCTACCGAGCAAGAAATCCTAGGCGATATGGCATACCAAGCAAACGAAGTCGTGTTGCATACAGATATTGGCCTGTTGCCAAAACGCAAGGCGGCTTGGGCTGCATGGAATTACCTACTCGATGGCAGTCAAGAAGAGCAAGAGCGTCTTCCTTCTCTGACTTATAACATGAACATACTGCAACACATCCAGTCTGAGCATACTTTCTGTGTCACGTTGAACAGTACGAAAAAAATCAACCCAAACAAGATTCTACGCTCATTCACTTACCATCATCCTGTATTTACCACGGAGTCTATTGCCGCACAGCAACGAAAAGATGAAGTCCAAGGCAAACAGAGTACATGGTTCTGTGGTGCCTATTGGTACAACGGCTTCCATGAAGATGGTGTTCGTAGCGCGCTTGATGTTGTTCAAGGGCTAGAAGAAAAATACCGCGAGCAAAAAGTGGTGCCTTTTGAAAAAGGCGCGGCGTGATATGAGTAGCCAGATGAACAGCCGATTGTTTATAGGCAATGTTCGCCACCGTCGATTCACGCCTGTGAGTCATGAGTTGAATTACTCCATATTCATGCCAGCCATCGACGTAGATGAACTCGAGGCGCTGGAGAAAAATGTTTGGGGCTTTGGGTCACGCTGGTGGCATTGGGCACGTTTTAAGCGCAGTGATTACATTGGTGGTAAAGGATGCATTAAGTCAGCCGTTCAAGACAAACTGGAAGCGCTAACAGGTGTTCGTTTGACGGGAAAAGTGGTTGCCGTTTGTCACCTACGTTACTTAGGGCTCTATTTCAGTCCGGTTAATTTCTACTACGTTTATGACAAGGAGGGCGAGTGGAAGTACCTGCTGGCAGAGGTCAGCAACACCCCTTGGAATGAACGTCATTATTACGTGATAGCGGCAAACGAACAGGATGAAAATTTTGGTTGGGAGCAAGACAAAGCGTTTCATGTCTCGCCGTTTAATCCAATCGACCAACGCTACCATTGGAAAATCAAACCTTTGACAGACAAGTTGAATATCCATCTTGAATGCCACAAAGGTGAAAAACATTTTGATGCCACCATGGCGATGAAAGCTCAGCCACTTTCAAGTAAAACCTTATTGAAGTGCTTGATCGTTACGCCGATTCAAACGGTAAAAGTCATGGTTGGTATTTACTGGCACGCTCTAAAACTTTGGATTAAAGGCGCGCCTTTTTACTCACACCCTAAATATGCTCAACCAAAAAAGACGGGAACCGAGCCGGTGAGTAAAGACGAAAAGAATAATAAGCACAAGGAGAACTCTGCATGTTAAATACAACTTCTATGGCAATGCCACGTGAATTGACGACGACGCAAAAAGCGGCTCGTGGAGTTCTATTTCAGTGTCTTCAAAAGATGGAAATCGGCTGCTTAACGGTTATTGAGAGCTTCAAAACAGAAACGACAGAACGCAGTGAGAGGTTCTCTACGCCAAATGGAGAATATAATGGTGAACCAGTTGCGGCGACGATTGAGGTCAAGCATCCGGGCTTCTACTCTCGTATTTTACAAGGCGGCAGTATTGCAGCAGGTGAAGCTTACATGGACGGCTGGTGGGATAGCCCAGATCTGACGGCACTGATGAAGCTGATGGCTCTTAACATGCGTGCACTGGATAAGCTCGAAGAGCAGGGCAGCTGGCTAACAAAACTGCTTTATAAGTTTAGCCATTGGAGCAACCGTAACTCCCAAGAAAACTCCCGTAAGAATATCCATGCTCACTACGATTTGGGTAACAACCTGTATGAAGCATTCCTTGATACCAACATGCTGTATTCGTCAGCGTTGTACAACGAAGCGGATGATTCATTAGAACAGGCACAAATCAACAAAATGGATCGCCTGTGTCAGCAACTTGAGCTGAAAGCTAGTGATCATGTCATCGAAATTGGCACCGGCTGGGGTGCAATGGCAATTTATATGGCTGAGCAATATGGTTGTCAAGTGACGACGACAACCATTTCTGAAGAGCAGCACGCTTACGCCGAACAGAAGATCAAAGAGCGTGGCTTAGAAGGTAAAGTCACTTTGCTTAAAGAGGATTATCGCAATCTAAAGGGAACCTATGACAAGCTGGTTTCTATAGAGATGATTGAAGCAGTGGGTAAACAATTCCTGCCTTCGTACATCAAGAAGTGTGAATCCTTGTTGAAGTCGGGAGGCTTGATGGCGATTCAAGCGATTACCATTGCCGACCAGCGCTATGATTATTACAGCAACAATGTCGATTTTATTCAGAAGTACATTTTCCCAGGAGGCTTTTTGCCTTCAGTCACATCCCTCACTCAAGCAACGACCAAATACAGTGACTTGGTTACGCGAGATCTGTTCGATATCGGGCTTGATTACGCCAAAACGCTTAATGAGTGGCATCATCGCTTTAATCAAACCGAGAGTGAAGTGCGCTCGTTTGGTTACGACGATCGCTTCGTGCGCATGTGGCGTTATTACTTGAGCTATTGTGAGGGTGGCTTCTTAGCTCGCACGATCAGTGCCGTTCACATGACGTTTCAGCGTCCGTAGTTCGCTATGAGAGTGTTTGTTGCATCGACATGGTTCCAACTCTGCTGGTTTGCCGCAGTGCTTGGAACCTATCAATGGCAGTGGCTGACTTTCGTGCTCACGTTGCTTACCCTTGTATACTGCTGGAGAGTAGAGCCTTCTGCTCTCAAGAATATCACCACGATTGTATCCGTTGGTTTGGTGCTAGACACCCTCAACAAGCAATTTTCCGTCTTTATATTCCCAACCACTTGGTTGCCAATCTGGCTTGTTTGCTTGTGGGTTTTGTTCTCTTGGTATGCCTACCAACTCAAGTCAATTTTGTACCGTTTCCCAAAAACCTACGTATCAATAGTGGGCGGTATAGGAGGGACAGCGAGCTACTTTGCTGGCTACAAACTCCAAGCCGTTGAATTTGGATTTAGCGTTGGCGTCACGCTTACGATCTTGTTCGTCGAATGGTGTGCAATGATGCTTTTGATACTCAAGGTGTACGGAAATGAAAAGCTTGAAGAGAAATTGGAAACGGAAGCTGACCAGTAGTGTAATTGCTGCCTCCCTGTTCTGTGCGGTGCCTTTGCAAGCTCAAAATGTGGTGGGTTCGAGTGAGACAATAACCACTAGCAATTGGCAACAGTGGCAAACGGTCGGCGAAGCTCAACTCACTTGGTTTGTTTTTGATATCTACAAGTCCCGCCTTAAAGCTCCCGATGGACAGTATATGGTGTCTAATGACGTTTCTCCCCACCCTTTTGCTTTAGAGATTAACTATCAGCGTGATATTAGCAAAGAGCAGCTGCTCGATGTGACGGATGAACAGTGGCAGAAACTAGGATTTACACAAGCTTATCGTCAGCAGTGGATTTCTGAACTGAACACTATGTTCCCTGATATTAAGAAAGGCGATGAGTTGACTTACCTCACTGATGGTACAAATGGTCAGCTTATTTATCGCAAAGCCGGGAGTGAACCGTATCAAACCGTCGGATATGTGAAAGATGAGCGGCTTAATGATGCCTTTCTTTCGATTTGGTTATCACCGAAAACAGAGTTTCCTAAACTTCGTAAACAACTGATAGGGAAGGTAAGGTATTGAAATTATTAAAAAGAATACTCAAAGCACCAGTGATTGCTGCGGTAACACTTCTTAGCGCATGCTCTGCTGATATTGATAACTATCAAGCGGCATCACCAGCCTTTGACCTGTTTGGCTACTTCGAAGGTGACGTCAAGGCTTGGGGAATGGTGCAGGACTACACTGAGAAACAAACTCGCCGATTTGAAGTCGACATTGTCGGGACGGTTGAAGGTAATGAACTAACACTGGTGGAAGACTTTGTCTTTGATGATGGCGAGCTCGACCAGCGTATATGGGTCATTACTAAACTCGAAGACGGCACCTATAAAGGCAAAGCGGACGATATTATTGGTGTTGCCACCGGTAAAGAGATGGGTAATGCGCTGCAATGGCAATACGACTTCGAGCTGAAAATGGATGATTCAACCATCACGGTGTCGTTCGATGATTGGTTGTACCGCCAGGATGATATGCACGTGTTTAACCTTACCAAGATTAAGAAGTTTGGGGTTGAGGTAGGGACGATTACTCTTTTCTTCCAGAGGCAATAGAAATAAAGAAACGAGATGCGGGAGCGCTTCGCTTTAGGAGTCGAGATTGAGGCGCGGTAAGTTTAGCGAAAGGAAGATGAATTTGGTGTGTGGATAGCAGTTGCATCTAGAATGGCTATAACCGAGCCTTATCCCTTATCCCTTAT
>NZ_JAHGAH010000479.1:0-1254 GCF_030248475.1 Vibrio sp. D173a | reverse complement strand
ACCTATTCCGTTCTCGCGGTGAAGTCGATCGCGCGATTCGTATTCACCAAAACCTTATTTCCCGCTCTGGTCTCACTATCGACCAAAAGAATCTCGCACTACAGCAACTCGCAAAAGATTACATGGTATCGGGCTTCCTAGACCGTGCAGAAAAAATCTTCGAACAACTTGTTGAAGAACCTGATCATAAAGAGAGCGCTCTGCAGCAGTTGGTTTCTATCTATCAACAAACACGAGAATGGAACAAAGCCATTCAGTACGGCAATGTGCTGATTAAGATCAGCAAGAAGAAACTTAAGATGCGTGCAACTGTCGCTCACTTCTGGTGTGAGTTAGCAATGCAAGAGCAAGCTGAAGGCAATAAGTCGAAAGCTATGCAGCATTTTGAAAAGGCGTTGTCTGAAGACCCTAACAGATTGCTACCACCATTTAGGTCAAGAGGCGCAGCTAGTCGAGTTCTTGAAAGTCTGTATTCAGAAAAAAGCTGGCGTATCGGCTGAGCTGATGTTGGCGCAGCTTGTGGCGCAGCATGAAGATGTGGGCTCAGCACAAGAGCTGCTAACCAAGCAACTTCTTAAAAACCCAACCATGAAAGGCTTCTATCGATTGATCGATTACCATATTGCCGAAGCAGAAGAGGGGAGAGCTAAGAACAGCTTGACCACATTGCAATCAATGGTTGGTGAACAGTTAAAAATGAAGCCTCACTACCGCTGTAGGAAGTGTGGTTTCTCTACCCACTCTATGTATTGGCATTGCCCTTCATGTAAGGGGTGGGGAACGATCAAGCCAATTCGTGGCCTTGATGGTGAATAGATTTATGGTCAATGTTAGACCAAATTGAAAAGTGCAGCTTTCGGGCTGCATTTTTATGAGTAAAATTTAAGACAATAAACTGCGTTAGGAGATGAAATGAACGATCAAAAAATCATTGTAGCACTGGATTACGACAACCAAGCTGATGCTTTGGCCTTTGTTGATAGAATCGATCCAGCATCTTGTCGCCTAAAGGTCGGTAAAGAGATGTTTACTCTATTTGGGCCAGAATTCGTTCGCGAATTACACAAGCGTGGTTTCTCGGTATTCCTAGATTTGAAATTCCACGATATCCCAAACACGTGTTCAAAAGCAGTACGTGCAGCCGCTGAAATGGGAGTTTGGATGGTGAACGTCCACGCAGGTGGCGGTGAGCGCATGATGACGGCTTCACGTGAGATCCTTGAACCTTATGGTAAAGATCGTCCATTGCTTATT
>NZ_JAHGAH010000478.1:0-526 GCF_030248475.1 Vibrio sp. D173a | reverse complement strand
ACACCTTTACTGCCATATTCACTGTCGAATACCTGTTAAGACTCTACTGTTCCCCAAAACCTAAGTCTTACGCCACCAGCTTTTATGGCGTCGTCGACTTGCTGGCCATTCTGCCTACCTACTTAGCAATATTCTTCCCCGGCGCTTCATTTATGGGCGTGGTGCGACTGCTTCGTGTGATGCGAATCTTCCGTATTTTGAAATTGGTTCGCTACCTGCAGGATTCAAACATCTTGTTGCGCTCCCTTTTAATGGCGCGTCGTAAGATTCTTATCTTCTTTAGTACTGTAGGTATTCTGGTCACCATTTTTGGCGCGTTGATCTTTGTGATTGAGGGGCCCTACAACGGTTTTACGAGTATTCCGAAAAGCATCTACTGGGCAATCGTAACTATTACTACGGTTGGCTATGGCGACATGGTGCCGCAAACTCACTTGGGTAAAGCCATTGCATCCCTCACTATGTTGCTTGGTTACTCGATACTTGCGGTTCCAACCGGCATTATCACCGCAGAACTGAGTAATGA
>NZ_JAHGAH010000477.1:0-814 GCF_030248475.1 Vibrio sp. D173a | reverse complement strand
GATTCGAAAAGGACAAAGTGGTCAGCCACCGTTGGATGAGTTAAAGGGTTCGATTGCCGAAGAGCTTTATGATGTTCTCTACTACGTATGTGCTTTAGCAAATATCTACGATGTGGATTTAGAGAAAACTCATGAACTTAAAGAAGTTCTAAATAAAGCCGAGTACAACCGTTAGTACTCAATTGCACATTAGCTAACTGGAGGATCACTCTAGAGTATTAATATCAAAGCGGTTTCTGGTTATTTTTTACTAAACTATGAACCAGTGTCTCTAAGTTATGACAGTGTAGAGGTATAGCGTTTCGTACCAAGCTTAGTCTCTTTTGCTACCGAATTTTTGAAGGTCGACGATATGTTTTGGGTAAACCAAGAGCCATACTTTGAGCAAGATGTTCTGTCCTGTTTTGACGGTCAGGGAAAATAAACCCAATCAATTAAAATCAAAAAGAGCTTAAAGCATTCACTTTAAGCTCTTTTTCAATTTAGGGGTAACCAGCTAGGCTATTGAAGGTAAGCGTTTAGCATCCACATTAGCTTTTCTTGCTCACGGATGTAGTCACCCATAAGTGCGGCTGTACCTTCATCCGATGCGTCACCTGCCTGTTCAAGAATGTCACGCTGCTTAACCAATAGTGCGCTGAAACCATTTACCAGCCCAGTGACGCAGTCTTTCCCTTGAGTGGCATTTTGATGTTCATTGATTGAACTTACTTCAAGGTAGCGACTGAATGCGTGATCAGGTGTGTGACCTAGCGTAAGGATACGTTCTGCAATTTCATCAATCTTGGTTTGAAGGTCAGTGTAGATCGCTTCA
>NZ_JAHGAH010000476.1:0-1455 GCF_030248475.1 Vibrio sp. D173a | reverse complement strand
AGTGATAGGAGTTACCCCTTGCGGAGCCCTTTCAGTATCATAATTCTTTATTTCTTCGTATGGAATTGCTCGCAAGCCAGCATCGTGTTCTCAATTAAGCTTGCTACCGTCATTGGGCCAACACCGCCCGGTACTGGTGTAATGAAGCTCGCATTCTCACGTGCTTTGTCGTATTCCACGTCACCGACTAGTTTGCCTGATTCAAGACGGTTGATGCCCACATCGACCACAACAGCGCCTTTCTTAATCCACTCACCAGGAATGAAGTTTGGCT
Organism: Vibrio sp. D173a; assembly: GCF_030248475.1. Classification (NCBI taxonomy): domain Bacteria; kingdom Pseudomonadati; phylum Pseudomonadota; class Gammaproteobacteria; order Vibrionales; family Vibrionaceae; genus Vibrio; species Vibrio sp. D173a. The sequence goes on along the minus strand of NZ_JAHGAH010000476.1, from coordinate 1,181 downwards.
TACCAACTGCAACCACAACAAGGTCTGCTTGGCGAACGTGACCCTCTAGGTCTTTGGTAAAGCGGTGACAAGTTGTTGTCGTACAACCAGCAAGAAGCAGCTCAAGTGTCATTGGGCGACCAACGATATTTGATGCGCCAACCACAACCGCGTGCTTACCGCGTAGCTCGATGTTGTAACGATCAAGCAGCGTAATAATGCCTTTTGGCGTACAAGAACGAAGCTTAGGAATACGCTGCGCTAGACGACCCACGTTGTAAGGGTGGAAGCCATCCACGTCTTTCTCTGGGTGAATACGCTCAAGAACGTGCGTTGCATCAATGCCAGCAGGAAGTGGCAACTGAACAAGAATGCCATCGATTTCTGCGTCGTTGTTCAACTCATCGATAAGTGCCAACAACTCTTCTTCCGACGTTGTCGCAGGAAGGTCAAAAGACTTAGAGACAAAGCCAACTTCTTCACACGCACGGCGCTTACTGCCAACGTAAACTTGAGAAGCTGGATCTTCACCAACTAGAACAACTGCAAGACCAGGAGCACGAAGGCCAGCCTCAACGCGAGCTTTCACACGTGCTGCAACTTCGGATCGAACAGTTTGGGAAATGAGAGTTCCATCTATATTTTGAGCAGTCATGACTTTCCTTTTTAAATTGAGAAGGCAAATTATTTGCGGCGCATTGTCGCAGAAAATCTATTTAACATCCATACGCAAACGTTTGCTTTGGGGTGTTTTTGAACATTTATCGCTTTAGTGCCCTTTTTTTAGGCATTCAGATCAGAATGTTATGAAAACCCGTTGATTTAAGCGCTTGAACTCGTATAATCCTTTCCCTGTAGCGCGCCCTTAGCTCAGCTGGATAGAGCACGTCCCTTCTAAGGATGTGGTCATAGGTTCGAATCCTATAGGGCGTGCCATTTATTTAGAAACCCCGATAGCTCTTCGAGTTGTCGGGGTTTTGTCGTTTTAGGCGCCAGAATTTCCAACTCAACGTCTCCTACAACTTTTGCACTACCTTCTAGGGCGTGTTGATCTTTGCTGTACATTTCGTATTCAGCAATACATCGGTAACCACATTAACATGAATGCCAGCGATAACATGCTGGCATAATTCCTTTCTAACTTGTCATATCTACTTGAAATAGCTCGATAATGCTTAATTCTCGCAAAGGCATTTTCAACC
>NZ_JAHGAH010000475.1:0-582 GCF_030248475.1 Vibrio sp. D173a | reverse complement strand
CCCCTGTGATGGTACCGCCTGTACCTACGCCTGCGACAAATACATTGATTTGGCCTTGAGTGGCATCCCAGATTTCTGGCCCTGTCGTCTTTACATGAATCTCAGGGTTGGCAGGGTTATCAAACTGCTGAAGGAGCAGATATTTGTTTGGGTTGGTATCGACGATCTGTTGCGCTTTATCTATCGCGCCGTTCATGCCTTTTGCTGCTTCAGTCAAAACCAAGTTCGCACCCAAGGCTTTCAATAATTTGCGACGCTCTAGGCTCATCGATTCAGGCATGGTAAGAGTCAGCTTGTAGCCACGAGCCGCAGCAACGTAAGCCAATGCAATACCCGTATTACCACTGGTCGGCTCGACAAGTTCAACCCCCGGAACTAACTTACCTAGTTTTTCCGCCTGCCAGATCATATTAGCGCCAATACGGCACTTCACACTAAAACTTGGATTGCGTGATTCAATCTTAGCCATCACACGTCCGTTACTCACTCGGTTTAAGCGTACCAACGGTGTGTGGCCAATAGTGTAGGAGTTATCTTCTGCGATGTTGTTTCTCATAACGACTGCCCTTATTGATAATTAGA
>NZ_JAHGAH010000474.1:0-931 GCF_030248475.1 Vibrio sp. D173a | reverse complement strand
AAAAAGATTTAGTACAAAGTTATAACCTAAACATCATGCAAACGATAAACTAACCGCGCAACTCGAAAGCAAAAAAGCAAAACAAAAAACCAATAAACAAACAAAAATCAGCACAAACAAAATGAAAAAGCTCACAATGCACGCCGATATTGGATTTTCACGTTTGACGCTCAGAATAAATTACGGTAAATATGGTGTTAACAGTTTATTTACGGATATTTGTGCCATGACGTTTTCTTTTTCTCGACTGCTGAAACTTCTCCTTATCGTGAACCAATCGCGTGGGTAAGTTGTGGGTCAAGAACTGCACAAATATTAAAACCCGCGCTAAGCGGGTTTTTTTGTAACTAAGCTCATTAAAAGAACATCATTCTCAATAATATTTTGGATAGCAATCGATACGATATCGATATAAGGAAGCACCCATGAACGATCAAGTGATAATTTTTGATACGACTTTACGAGACGGCGAGCAGGCACTAGCTGCAAGCCTGACAGTAAAAGAGAAGTTACAAATTGCTTATGCACTTGAAAGACTCGGTGTGGACGTTATCGAGGCTGGTTTCCCAGTTTCATCTCCAGGTGATTTTGAGTCTGTGCAAACCATCGCAAAGAACATCAAAAACAGCCGTATTTGTGCTCTTTCTCGTGCTGTTGCCAAAGATATTGATGCAGCTGCGGAGGCTTTGAAAGTTGCTGAAGCATTTCGTATTCATACCTTTATCTCAACTTCTACAGTCCACGTACAAGACAAGCTTCGTCGTAGCTACGACGACGTGGTTGAGATGGGTGTTAAAGCGGTAAAACATGCTCGTAACTACACTGATGATGTTGAATTCTCTTGTGAAGATGCAGGTCGTACACCAATTGACAACCTGTGTCGCATGGTAGAAGCCGCGATTGATGCAGGCGCAAAGACCATCAACATTCC
>NZ_JAHGAH010000473.1:0-1252 GCF_030248475.1 Vibrio sp. D173a | reverse complement strand
GTGGTTCACGTGAAACATAAACCAGAACACATAAAATTTGCTAGGTTACCCAAAACAAAAGGCTCTCCGATGGAGTAATGCCAGTCAGTTAAGCTGACTGGCATTTTTTCTATTTGTCGCATATTTCTTGGGTTTCAGTTTCACCCAACGAGGATAACTTCTATCTTCTCTTCGGGGTGGTAGGATAAACATGGATATTTGCTGTAGTAGTACATCATAGTGTTTAGGGAGTTTCCCAGGACTTGTTAAAGGTAAAGCTGCAAAGTATTGAGTCACAGCCATGGCACTACTCGTAAAGCTTAATTGGTTCGGCCAGATGCTATCTAACTTACTCGCTGCCTTTGTCATAACCTGCCTTATAAGGTTATAGGCTAACAAAATCCCCCAGAGCTCCTGTTTAACCATATCTGGGCGCTTACTCCGCAATGTATATTCACTATCAAGCAAGGTTTGCTTCATTTCCCTATAGCCTAATTCGATTTCCCAACGATAGCGATAGAGCTCTACGATGTCTTCTCCAGGAAAGCGCAACCCATCACGCATTGATGTAAGCACCTGATACTCCTTACCTTTGATGACTTTCGATACTAACCTTGCTTCTATTATCTCAGGCAGGTCATTGAACTTCTTTCTTGCCTGAAGTGATGTTTTTATAGCAACGATAGCATCACTCTGGCTGTATTTATGGACAACTTCACACTGAAAGTCTTTTCTCACAGGGAGCATCCAATGCCTTTCTTTACCTACTTTGTTCCAGCGATTAAGCAGTCCTAAAGAGTAATATCCTTTGTCAAAAATAGTCAGTGATTGATCTGGCGTTTGCTCTATAAGCTCTTCTGCAAGCCGCATTTCACTGGTGCGATAGTCAGAGAATGCACTATCGATTAGCTGATGACTTGTAAGCTCCATCAAGCAAACCATACGAACCTTAGGGTAAATATTTTCAGATGATTGATTGCGCTGCGCCTTAAATTCTTGATGATTTTCGGGGGTATCTGTCGTTCTCCAAACGACACCATCAACAGATAGAAGGTTTAGTCCACACCAAGTTTCGAAGTTAGACGATTGATAGCTATGCGCAGCCATCTTCTTAAAGACTTGCTTTACACCTTCTTCACCTAATCTCTGTCTCGCTTGAACAACAGCACTTGGGGCAACAAAGCGTTGTTTGTCTGGCAGGACAATATCGAGTTGGTTAGCGATATCCCAAACAGATTGTTGACGAAAGAGACTCATTCCAACAACGGACCAA
>NZ_JAHGAH010000472.1:0-1570 GCF_030248475.1 Vibrio sp. D173a | reverse complement strand
GCGGCAGCGGAAGCTCTGCCGGATGCTATTACCCATGCAGCACAAGCCATGGTTGCAACTCTGCTTAACGGCAATAAGATTCTGTGTTGTGGTAACGGTGGCTCAGCTTCGAACGCACAGCAGTTTGTCTCTTGCCTACTTAACCGCTTTGAAACCGAGCGCCCTAGCCTGCCTGCAATGGCGCTAACCGCCGACAACACTACGCTAACTGCGGTTGCAAACGACTGCCACTACGAAGAGATCTTCTCAAAACAGGTACGTGCTTTTGGTCAAACTGGCGATATCCTTCTTGCTATTTCGACTAGCGGTAACAGCAAGAACATCATTAAAGCGATGGAAGCTGCGGTAACCCGTGACATGACTATCATCGCTTTTACTGGTAAAGATGGCGGTGAGATGGCTGGCCTACTTGGCGAGCACGACGTAGAGATTCGAATCCCATCACATCGCACCGCTCGTATCCATGAAGTTCATATGGTCACACTGCATTGCTTGTGCGATCTCATTGACCAAGTTCTATTCCCAGCTCACGAGGAGTAATTGGAGTAACATGAAGTTTTCTATTATTAAGTTGCTCAGCGTTTCACTGCTGACACTATCATTGTCTGGATGTGCCGGGATATTTATCGCCGGTGCAGCAACGACAGCGAACCTAGTTACAGATACCCGAACGACCAAAGAGATTTGGAACGACAACAACATCGAATTCGAAGTCGCGGCCATTACCAACAAAGAACCTTACCGAGGTAACGTGAGAGTAACAGCCAGCTCGTACCGCGGCACCGTCGTACTGATGGGCCAAGCGTCTACTGACGCAGAACGTCGCTCATTTGAGAGTGAGGCGAGAAAAGTGGCTGGCGTGAACAATGTCCACAACCAAGTACGCGTTAAACCACCATTGAGCGTGAGTGAGATCAGCAAAGACAGCTGGATCACGACAAAAGTAAAATCTGCGCTATTGGCTAATGCTGAGCTGAATGGCATTAAAGTGAAAGTCATCACTGAAGATGGTGAAGTATTCCTGCTTGGGCTTGTAACTCGTGAGCAAGCGGATACAGCAACAGATGTCGCTCGTAATATCTCAGGGGTCAAGCAAGTCATTCGCGCATTCGAATATGGCGAGGAGGCCGTTGTAACCGCTGAGGCGACATCGGAAATTGAAACAGAAACAGTCGTTAATTAAACGCACCAACCGTTAACTAACAGAGGCAAGTGTAGTCCTTTGAAACAGTTGAGCTATAAAAAAGCAGCGAATCATCGCTGCTTTTTTAATGTCTTTCGGTTATTTGATAACTCGGAGGCTTGGTCGGCCTTTAGTTGGGCGCGGTGGTTCAGGCTCAGGGTCTTAATCTTCCGCGTCAACTTCTGCCGTTGCAACACTCAGTGAAGGACCTTCGGAGCTTCAAATGCCCCCTCTTCAATGCCTTCTTCAAGCACATCCATGTAAGCCTCTTCAGGCTCAAACATAGTACCGGCACCGTTCTCGCGCGCATAGATAGCTTGAACAGCATAAAGCGGTACGATCACAGAGTGAGGACGTCCACTGAAGCGGGCACTGAATGTCACCGCT
>NZ_JAHGAH010000471.1:0-603 GCF_030248475.1 Vibrio sp. D173a | reverse complement strand
CACGTTCTCTGGTCGCGTTGTTAAGCGTTTCCAAGGTTCTATGCAAGAGTGGCAAGACATGGGCGTTCTTAACTTCGAAATGGAATCTGCAACACTCCTAACTATGTGTGCAAGTTCTGGTCTGAAAGCGGGTTGTGTTGCGGGCGTTATTATTAACCGTACACAGAAAGAGATCCCAGATCACGAGACGCTAAAAGAGACAGAAGCACGCTCAATCAAAGTGGTTGTAGAAGCTGCACGTAAAATGCTGTAATCGAATTGAATTTGACGGCAATTCTGACTTTAGTATTGCCAGTTGAATGATGAAGAAGCTGCACTGAGAGGTGCGGCTTTTTTTGTGCCTACTCAATACTCTAGTTAGCTACAGTGAAGGTCATTACGCAATATTGAGCGTAAAGAAAAAGGCGCACAAAGCGCCTTTTAGAAGTTTGAATGTTTAGCGAGTGACAGCTTAGTAGCTTACTTAGTACTCTAGGTCTTCGTGGCCACCTGCTGCTGCAAACCAAGACGTTAAGTGCGTCTTAAGATCTTTCAATTCATCAGGACCAATCAAAGCTAACCCTAAATCCTCAGCGCGAGTAATGTCGTTATGGCGAAGTGGAC
>NZ_JAHGAH010000470.1:0-856 GCF_030248475.1 Vibrio sp. D173a | reverse complement strand
GTTCAATTTAACTTCTTCTAAAGCACTTCAGTTTGGTGATTCAATTAAAGTGATGCACGATAGAATGGTAGACGCAAATGCCATATTGCATCATCACCGCCACATAGCGATGGTAGGCTAGTCAAAAACAACGCTCTCACACTCAAGAAAATCGACCTCAGGGTCGATTTTTTTATACCTGAAATTCAGTATTCCAACCCAATCACTCATAGATAATTTGTCTATGAGGCGCTTTTTTACACAAGTCACGCTTATTTTTTCAACTTAATTCCAACACGTTTTTGAGCCAATATTTGAAAATAGGGTGTTAAAATTCCCTGTTTATGGGGTTTTGTAAGCAACTTTCAGTGTGAATTTTGGTTTGGTATATACCAGTATTGGTGCGAATAATAATTCAAATAGTCGTTTGAACGTGAATATTCATTGAATAAAGTCTGTGGGGAGGACGATTTTTGACCGTTCGGTGTGGCTTGGGCTTCGGAGTTAGCAAGTGCTTCGTATAGCGAACATTTGCTGAGCAATTAGGTGGAAGAATCAATGAAAAGATGTGTTTAGAGTGACGCTTATTGACTTAAATAAGGTATAATCGAGCTCATTTTTATCAATAAAAGAACACTATGAATCAATATCTAGCGGTTACCTCAAACGGCCTTGAGAATTTATTAGTTGAAGAACTAACCCAACTAGGGATTACAAACGCAAAACCTGTACAAGCAGGTGTTAAATTCAAAGCGACGAATGAGCAGATTTATCGTTGTTGTTTGTGGAGTCGTCTGGCTTCGAGATTTGTACGTGTCCTTTCTGAGTTCACTTGTCAAGACGACATGGACCTGTACCTTTCAACTACGGCCGTTAA
>NZ_JAHGAH010000047.1:0-4705 GCF_030248475.1 Vibrio sp. D173a | reverse complement strand
TACTATACAAACAGATCAATCACTTAAAGTCATGTCCGAAAATTGGGGGCCACTTCTGTTGATAGTCGTTGATAAGGTTGATGGAAAATTTGTTGAGGTTGATGTTTTTAGTTTTTCAGTATGAGCATTTTAGGTTTTGCTCATAAGTTGCTGTATATGCTGTCTTTATGTTTTTTAGTTTATCAGGTTTATCTCAGCTTTATACCGATGGGCTAATTGTTTTATTGATAACCCCAAGTTTATTTTTTTCCCAGTTTTTGGGCGTAGTCTTCACTTCGAAATTTAGCGAGGTCGAGCAGATTCCTCCTCATAGCATCTCGCTAATAACCATTCAGTTTGAGTCATGTTGACTCGAGTAGAATAGATTTGGAGATGTTATGTCATCGAATGCGAAAAAAATCGGCCTTATTGCCTGTACGGGTGTCGTAGCCGGTAACATGATGGGTAGTGGTATTGCACTATTACCTTCTAGTCTTGCCTCTGTAGGCTCTGTTTCAATCTTCAGTTGGCTGATCTGTTTGGTCGGTGCACTGAGTCTGGCGTTCGTTTACGCTCGTCTGGCAACCAAAAACCCACAAGAAGGTGGTCCTATCGCTTATGCTGGCGAAGTGTCTCCGGTATTTGGTTTCCAAACGGGCGTTCTTTATTACCACGCGAACTGGATTGGTAACCTGGCTATTGCCATTACAGGTGTTTCTTACCTTTCAGTATTCTTCCCTGTGCTTAATAACCCAATCCCGGCAGGTATTGCGACGATTGCATCGGTATGGATCTTCACTTTCGTCAACCTACTTGGTGGTAGCTGGGTAAGCCGTCTATGTACGCTTGGTCTAGTACTTATCCTTATCCCTGTTGTTGGTACCGCCGCATTTGGTTGGACGCACTTCGATACTGCGCTTTACAGCCAAAACTGGAACGTATCAGCAGGCACTGACAGCCACGCGGTAGTAACAGCGGTTCTTATCTGTCTATGGTCATTCGTTGGTGTGGAATCAGCGGCGGTATCTACAGGTATGGTTGAAAACCCTAAGCGCACAGTACCACTAGCAACTATGTTGGGTACGGCTATCGCAGGTGTTATTTACATCCTATCTACTCAAATGATCAGCGGTATGTTCCCAGCATCAGAGGTAGCAGCATCAGGTGCACCATTCGCGCTAGCAACCACTGAGCTATTCGGTAGCTGGACAGCACCATTCGTATCAGCATTCACAGCACTAGCATGTTTCACTTCGCTAGGTTCTTGGATGATGCTAGTAGGTGAAGCGGGTAAACGCGCAGCAAACGACGGTAACTTCCCTAAAATCTACGGCGAAACAGACAAAAACGGTGTGCCTAAGAAAGGTCTAATTCTTGCGTCAATCAAGATGACTGCGCTAATGGTTGTACTGATGTTCTTCAGCTCTAAAACAGCACACGCATCAGACCTGTTCAACCAGCTAACAACTGACGCAGTACTACTAACTATGCTGCCTTACTTCTACTCAAGCATTAACTTGATTCGCTTCGAAGGTATGACAACACGCAACGGCTTCGTAATGCTGTTCTCTGGTGTGGCTTGTCTGTTCTGCTTCATCGCACTAGCAGGTGCAGAGGGCGGTACGCTAACAGCAACCTTCATCGTGTCTCTTGTTATCTTGATGTTCTACAGCAAAAAAGCAGGTCTAGCTCAGTACATGAAGCTTCATGCTGACGAAGACGTAGCTGCTCAAGCAAGCAACTAATCCCCAAACGCTGGCACTACGGTGCCAGCCCATAAAACTCAAATTCACGCGGCGCTCACCTTACTCATTGCCTGTAAATGGCAAAGAGCGCCCTCATTCGCCTTGGAGATGTCCAAATGAATATATTCGCTATCTTGAACCACATGGGTGTGTTCTTTAAAGAAGAGCCAGTTCGTCAACTTCACGCTGCTCTTGAGAAAGCGGGCTACGAAGTGGTTTACCCAGTAGATGATAAAGACTTGATCAAAATGATTGAGATGAACCCACGCATTTGCGGTGTGCTGTTCGACTGGGATAAATACTCACTAGAGCTATGTGAACGTATTAGCCAAATCAACGAAAAACTGCCTGTTCACGCATTTGCTAACGAACAGTCTACTCTAGACATTTCACTAACAGACCTACGTCTAAATGTGAGCTTCTTCGAGTACGCTTTAGGTATGGCTGACGACATCGCTATCAAAATCAACCAAGCGACAGAGGCATACAAAGATGCCATCATGCCTCCATTTACTAAAGCGCTATTCAAATACGTAGAAGAAGGTAAATACACCTTCTGTACTCCAGGTCACATGGGTGGTACTGCATTCCAGAAAAGTCCTGCTGGTAGCATCTTCTACGATTTTTACGGTCCAAACACATTCAAAGCGGACGTATCAATCTCAATGCCTGAGCTAGGTTCTCTACTAGACCACTCAGGTCCGCACAAAGATGCAGAAGAATACATTGCACGTACATTCAATGCAGACAGCTCTTACATCGTAACTAACGGTACGTCTACATCGAACAAAATCGTTGGTATGTACTCAGCGCCTGCGGGCAGCACAGTACTGATTGACCGTAACTGTCACAAATCTTTGACTCACCTAATGATGATGAGCGACGTGACACCAATCTACTTCCGCCCAACTCGTAACGCATACGGCATTCTTGGTGGTATTCCACAAAGTGAATTCAACCGTGATGTCATTGCAGAGAAAGTGGCGAAAACACCAGGTGCAACTGCGCCAAGTTACGCAGTAGTGACTAACTCAACTTACGATGGCCTACTGTACAACACGCAATTCATCAAAGAGTCGCTAGATTGTAAACACATCCACTTCGACAGTGCTTGGGTGCCTTACACCAACTTCAACCCAATTTACGAAGGTAAATGTGGTATGAGTGGTGAAGCGATGCCAGGCAAAGTGTTCTACGAGACACAATCAACACACAAACTGTTGGCGGCATTCTCACAAGCTTCAATGATTCACGTGAAAGGTGACTTTGATAAAGAATCTTTCAACGAAGCATTCATGATGCACACTTCAACTTCACCTCAGTACGGCATTGTTGCTTCTACTGAAACTGCAGCGGCAATGATGCGCGGCAACACTGGTAAGAAGTTGATGCAAGACTCTATCGATCGCGCAATCCGCTTCCGTAAAGAGATCAAACGCCTAGAAGCAGAAAGTGACAGCTGGTTCTTCGATGTATGGCAACCAGAAAACATCGATAGCACTGAATGTTGGAAACTAGACCCTAGCGACACATGGCACGGCTTCAAGAACATGGATGACAACCACATGTATCTTGATCCAATCAAAGTAACGCTACTGACTCCAGGGATGAATAAAGAAGGCGAACTAGAAGAATCAGGTATTCCTGCTTCGCTGGTGGCTAAATTCCTAGACGAGCGCGGCATCGTGGTAGAGAAAACAGGTCCATACAACTTGTTGTTCCTATTCTCAATCGGTATCGACAAATCAAAAGCAATGCAATTGCTACGCGGCCTAACTGAATTTAAACGTAGCTACGACTTGAACCTAACCATCAAGAGCTTCCTACCTTCGCTATACAACGAAGACCCAAGCTTCTATGAAGGTATGCGTGTTCAAGAACTAGCACAAGCAATTCACAACCTAACTAAGAAATACAACCTACCAGAGCTAATGTACAAAGCGTTCGATGTTCTTCCTGAAATGAAAGTAACACCACACGCAGCATGGCAAGAAGAGCTTCGCGGTAACGTAGAAGAAATCAAACTGGAAGAAATGGTTGGCCGCGTAAGTGCGAACATGATTCTTCCTTACCCTCCAGGTGTGCCACTAGTACTTCCTGGTGAAATGGTGACTCAAGAGTCTCGCCCTGTGCTGGACTTCCTAGAGATGCTTTGTGAGATCGGAGCGCATTACCCAGGTTTCGAAACCGACATCCACGGTCTATACCAACAAAAAGATGGTAGCTACACCGTAAAAGTATTGAAGAACTAAGTTCCTCTCGAAGATGACGTCATTGGGAATGCAAGCATGCTCCACTCTTACGAGCTCAATGCGTCATCGAACAATAACGGCATATTAGATATACCCCTAACTATTCTGTCGTAAAGAGAAGGGCAAGGATGCTCTGATCTTTTCTTCTATATATAGAAGAGGCATTTTTCCAAGACTTCACCTGAAGCATCCTAAATAAAAAGCAAAGACCAAAGAGCAGTTCGTCATCGTTCTGCTCTTTTTTTTCGTCTTTATATAGTTAGAAAGAGCAAAAAGAACCAAAAAGAGATAAGATCAGCAACCGAAATCGCAAAGAAATCGGCGATCTTTTAATGCGGAAGTCAGGTGTTTCTTCATGAAAAGATCCTCTGCAACCCGAAATATTAGACAAGATCGTTGACTATCTATGCATAATGCTCGTTATTTGTGCGATTGGAAGTTTTTTTGCAAAAAAGGCTTGTGCTAATTTCTCAACCCCCTATACTGCGCATCCACCGACACGGAGTGAGACGAAAGTCACACAGCGAGTCGGGAAGAGAGAAAAAAGAATTTGAAAAAAATGCTTGACTCTCTCGCGGTGTGAAGTAAGATACGCACCCCTAACGACGAGCAACTAAGTTGCTGAAAATGTTAAAAAAGCTCTTTAAAAATAAGAACCTATCAATCTGTGTGGGCACTCGTTGATGATAGTCCAATTAGAAACTTCGGTTTCAAATTAGGTTTCAATGA
>NZ_JAHGAH010000469.1:0-522 GCF_030248475.1 Vibrio sp. D173a | reverse complement strand
TTTCGTTACCTAGTTTCTCTACGATCATCACTTCACCGTGAATTGTCGCATCGGCGTCAACGGCTTGAACTAAGTGCTCAGGGCGAATACCCAGAGACATGCGGTCTCCGCGATTCACTGTTGTACCATCAACTGGGATCCAGAAAGATACGCCGTTAGAAAGCTGTACTTTTACGCGTTCTGCTTCCACTTCATCAATGAAAACACTCATGAAGTTCATTTTTGGTGAGCCAATAAAGCCAGCAACAAAGCGGTTTTGTGGGTAGTGGTAAAGCTCAAGTGGTTTACCAACTTGTGATACGTAACCGCCATCTAGAACCACAATCTTGTCTGCCATTGTCATTGCTTCTACCTGATCGTGCGTTACATAGATCATGGTACAGCCAAGTTGGCGTTGTAGTTTCGTGATTTGAGCACGCATGTTTACACGCAGTGCTGCATCCAAGTTTGATAGTGGTTCATCAAGAAGGAATACATCTGGTTGTGATACTAGCGTACGACCGATAGCAACACGTTGGCGTT
>NZ_JAHGAH010000468.1:0-693 GCF_030248475.1 Vibrio sp. D173a | reverse complement strand
TTCACCATTGAGCAGTTTCACCGCCACGTCAGAGAGCGAGGCAAAAAAGTTGCCCGCGACAAGCAGTAAGATTCCAAGCGTGATGTTGGACATCAGCCCTGCAATCTCATATCGATATGTGGAATATCGTCCTCAAGGTACATCTCTGAGATCGTCACAAAGCCGTGACTTTGGTAAAAGGCTTCTAAGTGTTGCTGAGCACCAATATCAATGGTGCTCTGTGGCCACAACTCATGGCTATGCTTGATGGCTTCAGTTAATAGCTTGTGGCCTAAACCGGCACCTCGAGCTTCGGCTTTGGTCGCAATTCTACCAATACTGACGTTGTCATAAGTAGTGCCCGCAGGCAGTAGACGAGCGCAAGCGACCAGTTGACCATCTTCATATCCCAAAAGATGACGCACACCGGGTTGGGTATCTTTACCATCAAGCTCTGGATACGGGCAGGTTTGCTCGACAACAAACACATCGACTCGCAGTTTCAGTAGTTCATAAAGCTCAATTGTGGTTAATTCGGCAAAGGTTGGGGTCGACCAAGTGATCATAATAACTTCCTATAACTGTACTTGGCGCTAATCTAACAAGGACAATGATGCTGTGCATTAACCATTGTTAATTCTGCTTTTGATTCTGCTTAGGCTGATCGCTGTAATACCAAGGTAGGCCGCGATTTGATTATCGTTCAAGCGCTGC
>NZ_JAHGAH010000467.1:0-2326 GCF_030248475.1 Vibrio sp. D173a | reverse complement strand
CGACCATTGTTAAAATTGACGTCGGGTAGTGTGAAGTTTGAAAACTCTAACCAATCAGGAACTGTAACGACTCCAATTGATATAGAGTCGCACTCTGATGCGATATTTAAAAGCGCTACGGTGTATGGCAACGTTGATAGCACGGGAGGGCAAGTTAAATCTGAGTCAGGTACCAACTTATTCTACGGTAATGTAAAAGCGTTAAGTGATGTCATTCTAAAGAAAACTAAAGTGTATGGTGATGTCACGAGTTCAGGAGGGCAGGTTAAATTTGAGACCAATCCAAATGAAGTCTTTGGCAACATTAGAGCGTCAAGTGATGTCACGGAGAGGTTAAGGCTGAGAGCCAAAACAGCATCTATGCTCGAAATGGGGCTATAAACTCTCATGGTAAAGCTACGGTTAAAAGCTCCTCGGTATGTGGTGAAATAAAGGCATCATCAACGGACTTTAATAATGAGAACCTTTATTGTGGTGTTGATGACCCTAATTGTAACTATGCGCCATCGAACTGCCCTGCCAATATTGCAGAGGTTTGTTCCTACTCTACTCCAGAGCCTCCACCAGTAAATCGAAATCCTCAATTTGAGTTTGGTACTTTGACAGCTGAAAACGATGATACTAGCCGCTGTGAGGTTATTGAGCCTCAGCCCAATGATGCGTCTGATAGACAAAAAGTGAAGTGCACAATTACGTTTGAGAATACGTATGATAGAGCAAAACCCAAGCCACTCGTTTTTATTATGCCAACAGTTGATTCGGATCTGTCTGTATTGGCAGAAGGAACCACAGAATTACCATCTACAGCTTCAGTAATAAGCACGGATTGGGAAACCGCTACGATTATTCAAGAGATTGCGCCAAGCTCCAAAAGAAAGAATAAGGGTATTACATATCTTGATGGTCCAATGTTGGATAGTAGCGATAAATACAGCCATCTAAATATTGATTACTTTGTCATAGAAGAAGGCGTTATTACATTGGGCAACCAAGCTAAAATTGTTGCTGGTACGGTAAGTACCAAAGTTGCCGCATCTCGAGATAACACCAATGCTAAAGTTACCGTAAATTATTCAGATTACGGTCTCCCTTCTAACTTTTCCAAGACTCCGGGGGTTCTCGTTCAACCTCAAACCAAGAAAAACGCCAATAAGTGGTTTACGGGGATGGCTCGCAGCGTAAAAACGGACAAGTTCTTTCTATCACTAGAAAAATCAGAAGTAACCAAAAATAATAACCTTACCCAAGAAGAGACAGTGGGATTTGTTGCCGGTGAGGGTTATGGCTTTATTCAAGGGGCGCGCTTTTGGTTAGGTGATGGCACTACGCTCAAAACAACAGGGTTGAGTGAGAAGGTTATTTCCCCAATAGAGCAAGGTTGCCTTGAATATACTGATATCTCGTTTGCAGGGTTTGATAAAACTCTCGTGATGGTAACAATGGCGGTTGGTTACGTAGTTGTGATGTGACAAACAATAAAGTGTTCTTTGTGGTTGAAGAGGATATGGATCGTGACAGTGAGCGTGCTCATGTAAAAGAAGATGTCGGCTTCTTTATGTCTGACCGACCGAATGAGCTCGGTACTTGTGAAGGCTTTAATAACAAAAGCCCAGTTCAAACTTGGCTAGGCTCTAACGGTACTCTTGAGATAAATGGTTCTCCACAGATCGTCGGAGCTTTACGTGAAGACGGTAAGCGTTATGTTGGCTTTTTAGATGCTAATACTTTCGACCGTACAAACTCTGCTTGTGAAGGTCAGAAGTGTCTTGGTTTGGATGACCTTTTGATTAACAAAGAGGTTTTAGAAGATGTCCCTGATAACCTTGGTAATGCTTTAGATATTCCGTTTACCCACGATGTAACTTCGCTACCAATAACAGTTGGTGGTGTTAAAGTTTATGAATACGACAGTATTACAATTGGTGATGGTGGTGTCGTAGAAATCGAGGCTGGTAAATATAAAATTGGTAAACTTGATATCAATGGAACAGGCGAACTTAGAGTCAAGAGTGGAGATACAGTAACAATCTTTACAAAAGATCTATCTGTCAATAACGGGAGCTTTGCCGGGGTTCCTATCGTTAATTGGATCGGTGATAAACCTGTATTGGCAGGAGATACTCACTTTAGGGTCAATGTCCTTGAGAATAGTTCAAAACACGTGAGTTTAAACAGTAGTGGCTCGAGTAATAAAACAACGTTTGTTGGCTTGATATACAGTGAACAAAAGGTTGATATGAGCGGTACTGCAAGAGTCTATGGTGCTGTTTCTGCCAAGAATATTAACATGTCATCAAACGCGTTAGTACATGCGGAGACGAGCTGT
>NZ_JAHGAH010000466.1:0-600 GCF_030248475.1 Vibrio sp. D173a | reverse complement strand
CCCGCCCACCGAAAGATTACCTGCTAGGCTTTATCCCATGGGGACATGTCAGCAGCGCTTATGGTTATGCTCAGGCGCAAGACCCTGCTTGGCAAGACTTTCAGAAAGCGACAGGACATGGTGGCTCTCGAACGCATTTTGATGACTCACTAATGTTCCTCGGCTGGTACACCAATGAAACGCGTCGTCAATTAGGGCTCTCTCTTTGGGACCCGTACAATCAGTATTTGGCTTATCACGAAGGTCGTGGTGGCTACAAACGTAAAACCTATAACAGCAAGCCGTCATTAATTAAGGTGGCGCGCAAAGTTGAGAAGCAAGCGAAAGATTATGGTTGGCAACTGAAACAGTGCCGCCAAGAACTGGAAGACAACCGGAGTTGGTTTTTCTAAACCGACCGTCATGGAGAAAAAGAATGCCTTTATTAGATAGTTTTACTGTGGATCACACACGCATGAATGCACCTGCAGTACGTGTGGCAAAAACGATGCAGACTCCTAAGGGAGATACGATCACAGTATTCGATTTACGTTTTACTGCACCCAATAAAGATATCCTGTCAGAGAAAGGAATTCACACTCTTGAGCACCTTTACGCTGG
>NZ_JAHGAH010000465.1:0-720 GCF_030248475.1 Vibrio sp. D173a | reverse complement strand
CAATCATGTTTGCAGCCGATGTCGCAACGGGCCTTATTGGGCACCTCGTTATGGCGATCAGTGGTGGCAACCTTTACCGTAAAGCGTCATTCCTGTTGGATCACCTAGGCGAGAAAATCTTACCAGAATGGTTCAATATCTCTGAGCGTCCTCATATCTTACGCGGCTTAGCATCAAGCCCATTTGATAGTGAAGGTGTCTACACACAAGACCGCGAGATTATTACTGACGGTGTGCTTGCGACTTACCTGTTGACTAGCTACGCAGCTCGCAAGATGGATATGACCCCAACAGGTCATGCTGGTGGTATCCATAACTGGTTTGTACAGTCTACGGGTCAAAGCTTCGAGCAAATGCTGAAAGAGTTAGGCACAGGTTTTCTTGTGACCGAAGTGATGGGACAAGGCGTGAACACTGTGACGGGTGATTACTCTCGCGGCGCAGCTGGCTTCTGGGTTGAGAATGGTGAAATCCAATACCCAGTGTCTGAGGTGACGATTGCAGGTAATCTGAAAGATATGTTCAATCAAATTGTTGCGGTTGGTAGCGACGTAGAGACACGCTCACAGATTCAAACTGGCTCTATCCTATTAGAATCTATGAAAGTAGCGGGTGAGTAATTCAACTCTCGCAAATCTGAATAATTAAAAAGGGAGCCGCAGGCTCCCTTTTGTTATCTGTCTTCTTACTTCAAGCAAGTTATTTTTCAAACTAGATAAG
>NZ_JAHGAH010000464.1:0-477 GCF_030248475.1 Vibrio sp. D173a | reverse complement strand
ACTCCACTAAGTAGAGTCTCATCTATACTGCAATTCAGCTGAACTTTGCGCTCTAGGCGCTGTTCCAATTTGCTGCTGATGTCTGCCAGTTGTTCTTTAGAAAGTTCTACTGCTGAAGTTACTTCAACATCGATCTCTTTCTCGTGCTCTTTTTTCAGAGCGAAGAACTCGTGACATACATCTGGAAGAGCCTTAAGTCGGCCATTCTCTGCCATCACTTTGATAAAGTTTTGGCCATGTGCATCAAATTGTTCGCCGCAGATTACAATGAAAATTTCAGCTAGCTTGCTGGCAGTTGTTGAACTGTTCAGTAGGCTAACAATATCATCGTTTTGTGCGACCTCGGCTGCGAAAGTAAGCATTTGACCCCATTGGTCTAGCTCGCCCTTCTCAACCGCAAAGTCAAAGGCTGCTTTAGCATAGGGGCGTGCGATTGTAGTCAAATCAGACATATTCAGCCCCTTGCATTAAAGTTTT
>NZ_JAHGAH010000463.1:0-594 GCF_030248475.1 Vibrio sp. D173a | reverse complement strand
GAAATTGCCTGATAAATCGACGGTTATCGGATTACTTATGGTAACTAAGCGCTTCTATTAAAAAATGTTTCTGATTTTACTACGATAATGTTAACGTAAAACTCATTACTTGAATTTCAAAGGGTTGTGACTTTCATGTTTTCACATCTACCAAAACCAACTTTAGATCCAATTCTCTCTCTTTCTGTGGCTTACCGTGGCGACGAACGCCCTGATAAGGTCGACCTAGGTGTCGGTGTTTACCGCAATAACCAAGGTGAAACGCCGATCATGAAAGCCGTCTCGATGGCACAAGATATTGTTGTCGAGAACCAAAAAACCAAAGCTTATGTTGGCCTAGCAGGTTGCGAAGAGTTTAACCAAAGCATGGTTGATCTGCTTCTTAAGGGCACATCGGCGATGGATCGTGTTGCCGCAATTCAAACTCCAGGTGCAAGTGGTGCGCTGCGCATGCTTGGTGACCTTATGAAGGTAGCTCAGCCAGATACCACGGTTTGGATTTCTAATCCTAGCTATGTAAACCATCAACCTGTAATGGAAGCGGCAGGACTTAAAGTTAAGCACTATTCTTACTTTAGTCCTGAAACAAAACAG
>NZ_JAHGAH010000462.1:0-977 GCF_030248475.1 Vibrio sp. D173a | reverse complement strand
CGCGATACACGGTGGCGCTGGGACGATTTTACGAGAGCAGATGAGTGATGAGCTTAAAGCTGGCATCGTTGAAGCATTAGAAAAGTCCGTATTGTCGGGGCATCAAATCCTTGAGTCAGGTGGTGATGCATTGGATGCGGTTGTTGCCGCGGTGAAAGTGATGGAAGACAGTCCACACTTCAATGCAGGTAAAGGTTCGGTACTGACACATGACGAATTCGTAGAGATGGATGCGTCTGTGATGCATGGTAGAGAAATGGATGCGGGGGCGGTGGCTGGAGTTCGACACATTCGCAACCCAATTGAGTTAGCGCGCGATGTGATGAAAAAGAGTGATCACGTGTTATTGATTGGTGAAGGTGCAGAGAAGTTTGCCTTCGAGAACGAATATGAGTTTACCGAGCAAGATTACTTCTTTACCGAGCGTCGTTACGATCAACTGCAGTCAATGAAAGAGAAAGACATCTTTGCCCTATCTGAAGCGAAATATGATGAACAACACGCCGAGAAATACCCAGATGATGAAAAGTACGGCACGGTTGGCGCTGTAGCATTAGATCAAGCCGGTAATCTAGCTGCGGCGACCAGTACCGGTGGGGGCACCAATAAAAAGTACGGACGTGTTGGAGATTCGCCAATCATTGGTGCGGGCACTATCGCTGAAAATGGTAATGTTGCGGTTTCTGCAACCGGGATGGGTGAGTTCTTCCTAAGAAAAATGGTCGCGAGTGATGTAGCTGCCCGTATGCGTTATCTCACAGAAGACGTTCATACTGCATGTGAACATATCATCCAAGGTGAATTGAAAGCGATGGGTGGTGAAGGTGGCCTAATTGCCATTGATGGCCAAGGTGAGATTCACTTCGGCATGAATAGCTCTGGAATGTATCGTGCGAGCGTTGATGTCAACGGTGTGGTTGAGGTGAAAATCTACGCCGATGATTAAGCGGCCTTGCAGGCGAGGCTTAGTCGTTAAC
>NZ_JAHGAH010000461.1:0-728 GCF_030248475.1 Vibrio sp. D173a | reverse complement strand
ATATCACCATTGTATAAGCCAAGACCATGATCATTGCGCGTCACCATCACAGGACGTCCGTGATACCACAATTCATCGTTGTGAGGCTTCACGAGTCGTCGTGCTGCCAAAGCGCGCTCAATACGTTGGTTTAGCCCAGCGACACCAAAGTCACCATCACGAACCGCACACAATAGGCGACACTGACTGAAGAGATCGAGAGCCAGTTTGGCGCGAGTCTCTTGCTTTTCATCGACGGCCAACGGCTGATTAATACTGTTGAGATAAGCGCCATACTCATTGACCAAGGTGCGCAGCATCAGGTTGTAGCTATCACTTGAGAGCGTGTGATGCTCGATATCCGCAAAACCTTTGTTGAGCACCACATCGACCTGTGCAGCCGAGCCTGCATTGATGGCTTTCGCAAGCTGACCAATACCGGAGCGCGCGTCAAAGCGATAACTTTTCTGTAGCATACATAGACTGTCAGCAACGGCTGGCGAGTTAACCACACTTTTCGAACCTGTGTTATTACTCGACAGCGCATCAAATCCGGTCAATTCAGCAATCAGGCTTCCTTGATTGGCACTGTAACCATGTGCGTTGAAGGCACAAATATCGCCCAATACCGCACCAGCCTCAACAGAAGCAAGTTGGTCTTTATCCCCTAATAGAATTAAGCGAGCATGAGTTGGTAACGCATCCACCAGCTTATACATCATAGAGAGGTCGACCATCGAAGCTTCATC
>NZ_JAHGAH010000460.1:0-931 GCF_030248475.1 Vibrio sp. D173a | reverse complement strand
TTGGGTGCAGAAAACGTGACTAATGGTTTCGCTGCTCTAGCTCTTGGCCTTGGTCTTGCTCTTACGTTTATGGCGTTATGGTACCGCCGTCTTGGTTGGGTTGCGAACGGTGCACTTATCTTAAACATGGTTACGCTGTTTGGTTTGATTGCGCTGCTACCGGGCGCGGTATTAACGCTGCCGGGTATTGCTGGCTTGGTATTAACCGTTGGTATGGCGGTAGACACCAACGTACTTATCTTCGAACGTATTCGAGACAAAATGAAAGAAGGACGCAGCTTTGCTAGCTCCATCGATCGTGGTTTCGATAGCGCGTTCTCGTCAATCTTCGATGCTAACTTCACCACCATGATTGTTGCTATCGCCCTTTACACCATTGGTAACGGACCAATTCAAGGGTTTGCTTTGACTCTGGGCTTAGGTCTTCTAACCAGTATGTTTACGGGCATTTTTGCTTCACGAGCGATCATCAATTTGGTTTGGGGGCGTGACCAACGCCACGATGTAAGGATTTAAGCATGAGTACTTCAACGAAAATGACTATTTCAGAACGCTATCTTTCAGACAGCAACATGACTCGCCTTCGCAAGGTGATGTCGGTGATCTCTATTGTCCTGTTCATGAGCTCTGTGATGCTGGTGGCAGTGAAAGGGTTTAACTGGGGCTTGGACTTTACAGGTGGTGTGGTTGCTGAGGTTCAACTCTCTGACCAAGTGACCAAAGAGGCATTAAAAACAAAACTTGATACGGCTTTCCAGCAAGACGTGCAAGTTGTTGGCATGGCAGAGTAAGACCGCTGGACCATTCGTTACAGCCAATTGACGGATGCACCACAAACTAGCCTAGTTGATGCCTTGGCATCGGTCAGCGATCAAGTGCAGGTGCTTAACAGCAGTGTGGTTGGCCCGCAAGTCGGTCAAGGCATGGTTGA